>CALGWV010000019.1 GCA_937936325.1 uncultured Bdellovibrionales bacterium
TCTGGTTGTCTCATATCTTTACCCCTGTTTTTGACGTTCGAATTTCTAAACAGAATACGGTGCAGGAATTTTGGGGCAACCATGGGGTTTTTCATATTCATGACACCGTACCAAAGTGGCATTACTTTTGGTCCCATGCGAATCCCAATTTGGGACTATTTCTAGTCCATGAGGGGATAAAGTATGGAATGAATCTTGCTTGTTTTAAATTATAACTTGTTTAAAAAAGAAGGATCCATTTTATGATTAAATCTATTATTTTTTCTATATTCGTCATCGTCTCTTTGAGATTTTATGCTAGCGCAAAAGATTCAGTAACTTTGAGCGATAAGACTCTAAGTCCAAGGCTCATCCAAGTAGTGAGCCCATTATTGAGCCAGGCACAAAGCCTCTCGGAAGTTCAAAAACTAAATATGAAATCTAAAATGATCTCAAAGGCTCAATCCGAGTGTCAGGAGGTCATGCCAAAAAGTATTCTTGATGTTTTAGATATTCAGGTCTACAGAGACTCTAAAAATCCTAAGCAAATTATGGGGCGAATAGAAGGAATTTGTAAGAAAAAAGGGATAGCGAATGCGATAATTTGAGGTTTAGTTTTATTGCAGTTCTCTATCCACATCATTTAAGGGGGCTGTGGGTGGGGCACCTCAAACTCCAGATGAAGCACTGACTCACCCTTAAGCCACTGTAATTTTAGATTTGTTTATATGGGGTTCTCAATTATCTGAAGTTCCTTTAAGATCAAACAAATTTAACTTTGAACTTGGGGACTGCTTTGCCAACTAAAATTTTAATTATTGATGACGAGCCAGCAATACTAGAAGTTTTCTCAGAGGTTCTTAAGGATGACGGCTATTCGGTGGCTACAGCTGCCACAGCTCAAGAAGGCCTGGAGCAAATCTCTTTTTTTCAACCCGATATATTGTTTCTAGATGTGTGGCTACCTGATGGAGATGGGGTAAAGCTCTTAGGGCCAATCTTGCAACAACATCCAGGGCTCATGGTAGTGATGATTTCTGGTCATGGGCATATTGAAATGGCCGTGGGCGCAGTCAAAGCCGGCGCTTGGGATTTTGTAGAAAAACCACTGTCTATGGACCGTATTAATATCTTAATTGATAAAATTCTACTTCATAAAAAAAATGAGAATGAGAAAAATCATTTGCTTCGGCAAAAAAACAAAATTTTATAGTACAGGGTCAATCGTCGGAGATGGTGAAGATTAAGTCTCAACTTCATGATGTGGCACGCTCCCAATCTATTGTTATTCAGGGTTTAAAAGGTGTGGGTAAAACCCATCTTGCTAAGTCTTGTCATTACTTTAGTGGGCAGGCTCGAAAAAACTTTATAGAAATTACCCCTCGTTGTCTTAATGAAAGCCCTCATTTTTTTGACTCACTTTCAGAGTTTGTAAAACTTAAGGCTTGTGGAAGTCTTCATTTTTTAGATTTGGATCTTTTGTCTCCAACTCAGTTAAAGGCTCTTGAAAAGCTTCTACTCAGTAATGAAAGCCAAAGCCTAAATATTCGAGTTTCAGCAGAATGTGTTCAAGACACAAGACTTCTAAATTTATTTGAGCAAAGGGTGAAGCTTCCTGAGCTTAAAGAGCGTCCTGAAGACATTCCTCTTTTGATGGAGCACTTTACTCGGCTCATTTTGGAAAACTCAACCCAAAAAACGAAATCTTATAGCTCAGATTTAATGAATCGTATTGTGAATGCCACTTGGCCCGGGCAGGTTCGAGAGCTTAAAAATTTTATGGAACGAATATATTTATTACATGAATCCGATTTTATCGAAGCTAAGGACTTGGAGCTCTTGTGGAAGTACTAGCTTTTAAGATATAAACTGTATATTGAGCGCGTTTTAGTTTTCCCCATTTTTGAGAAGCTTTTTTTTTATTTAAATTGAACTTGATCTTCGTCAAATGCATATTGTGCGGTGATTGCATCACCTTGCATAAATTTGATTTAGAAATCTTTGCCTTCAAAACTTAGAAAACCAAAGTGCACTCGGCAGGATTATGCCCATGCTACCCCAATCTCCTGGAGATATAATATGACAAAATGGTCCCAAGGTTTTTTTAACACCACTCGTGAACTCCCATCAGACGCCGAACTTATGAGCCATCAGCTTTTGATTAAGGGAGGGTACATAAAAAAACTCTCCCAAGGTATTTTTACTTATGGCAACCTGGCTTTGAGAGCTCTGGGTAAAATTGAATCTGTCATTCGAAAAGAATTAGAGGCCCTCTCCTGCCAAGAGATTTTAATGCCTATGGTGCAGCCAAAAAAAATTTGGGAGGCCAGTGGACGTTGGAATATTCCTGAGCTTCAAAAACTAACACATAAAAACTCTTCTGAGGCCTGTTTGGGCGCCACTCATGAAGAGGTTATTTGTGATTATGTTAAAAATGATTTGAAAAGTTACAAGAGTCTGCCATTTTCTTTGTTTCAGGTTCAGTCCAAATTTAGAGATGAAATTAGACCTAGATATGGTTTGATGCGGGGGCGTGAGTTCATCATGAAAGACGCCTATTCATTTGATCAAACTCAGGAAGAAGCTTTTGAGTCCTATGAAAAATTCAAACAGGCTTATGTTCAAATTTTTACTAAGTTGGGTTTAGACTTTAGAGTCGTCAAAGCTGACAGTGGTAATATAGGTGGGAACTTGTCCGAAGAGTTTCAGCTTCTTGCAGACGTCGGTGAAGATCAGCTTTTAATTTCAGATCAAGGTGATTATGCCGCAAATGTTGAAATCTGCCCTTGCTTAGAAGAGCCCACTGAGGCTGAGTTTTCAGCAGGGGAGCTCGAAGAGTTCGCCACTCCAGATATTAAAAGTATAGAGAGTCTAGCCCAATTTTTAAGTGTAGATACAAAGCTTTTAGTTAAAACTTTGTTTTTTGAAAGTATAAATAAGGATGGGACTCAAAAAACCTTTGCCGTCCTTATGAGAGGTTTGGATGAAGTGAATCCAGTTAAGCTTAAAAACAAATTGGGCTTGAATGAAGTGCCACGTCTCATGGAAGCCAGTGAAGTTTTTAAGCTGACTGGAACTACTCCTGGAAGTTGCGGGCCACAAGCTTTAGATCTTGAAGTTTTTGCAGATCAAAATTTAAAGAATTTCAAATCGATGATTGTAGGAGCCAATAAAGATGGCTTTCATGTCAGAAACCTCACCCCTGGTAGAGATTTTAAAATTAAATCTTTTGATGATTTTAGAAAAGCTGTTGCCGGCTTGCCGAGTCCAGACGGAAAAGGCGTGCTTCAAGAGATTAAAGGTATTGAAGTCGGGCATATTTTTTATCTAGGCCAAAAATATTCTGAAAGCTTAGGGGTAAAATTCCAAAACGCAGAGGGTAAAATGCAGGCCGTTGAGATGGGCTGTTACGGGATTGGAGTCGGGCGAACGCTTCAAGCTGCGATTGAGCAAAATCATGATAAAAATGGAATCTGTTGGCCTAAAAACATCTCTCCTTTTGATGTTCATATTTGCTTATTGGATCCAAAGAGTGAGGAGCTTCAGGGCTATTTGTCGACGCTATCGGCTGAGCTTGAGGCTCAAGGACTGTCAGTGTTTGTAGACGACCGTGACGAGAGACCCGGTGTGAAGTTTAAAGACGCCGATCTTCTAGGCTTCTCACTACGTGTGAACTTAGGGCAAAGAGGCTTTGATCAAGGAGAAATTGATTTTGTCTGCCGCCAAACAGGAGAAAAAAAATCTTGTTCTGTAAAAGAGCTTTCTTCAGAGCTATTTAAGTCTTATCAAGATTTAAATTAATATGAATATTACCTAGAATCTATTGAGTATTTCTTTTTAGTTGGAGTGTTTTTTTAATTAAAACTCTTGCTCCATAGCTGGAAGCGTTTTAATTTACGTCCCAGAAGCTACTTTATTAGGATGAGAGTATGAAAAAAGCCCCCATATTTGTGGCCCTTGATGTGGATTCTTGGGAGACCGCCTTAGAGATCGCCAGCCAAGTTTCAGAGTCTGTCTATGGATTTAAGGTAGGGCCTCGCTTGGGGCTTGAGGCTCAGCAGAAAGATTGGGACCAGTTAAAAAAACTAGGTCCTATTTTTTATGATCCTAAATATTACGACATCCCTAATACAATGCTGGCTTCACTTAAAAAAGTAGAGAGTTTGGGTGTGAGCTTTTGTACAATCCACTCTAGCTCTGGCGCAAGGGCTATGACTGATATTTCAAATTGGAAATCAGAACTGGGTTCCAACTTTGAAGTCTTAGCTGTCACGGTGCTGACTTCATTTGGGGATTCTAACCCGTGGCCTCACTTAAAAAATGCAGATTTAAATAATGAGGTTGAAGTTCTCACTCAGTTGGCTTTAAAGTCAGGTTTGAACTTTGTAGTTTGCAGTGGTCATGAGGTGTCTCGTCTTAAAAGAAACAACCCTAAGCTAAAGGCCATTTGCCCAGGAGTCAGGCTGCCTGGAGAGGGCGCAGGAGATCAGTCACGTGTGATGACTCCACAAAAAGCTTTAAGTGAAGGGGCTGACTTCTTAGTTGTAGGTCGATCTATAGTTGAAGCTACCGACCCTAGAGCCGCTGCTCAAAAATTTTATCAAGCTTGTGAGAGCTTTCTTATAGAGGTGCCTTCATGAAAAGTCTTTCATCCGTACGGATTATTGCTGGGACCCATGCCTGTGTCGAAGCCTTAAAAACAAATTTTTCTAGTATCACTAAAATATATTTACAAAAAAATAAAACTGTGGACCCAAAACTTTTTGAGTTGATTTCAAAATTTAAAAATGTAGATAGCGTTCCTGAAGAGCGCCTTACTCAAATCACACGAGCTCATCAGGGTGTTGTGATTATGGCTAAAGCTTTTCAAAGATCTTGGGATTGGGCTGAGGCCAAGAAGTTAAAATCATCAACAATACTCGTGCTTGATGGGGTTGAAGATCCCCATAACCTTGGGGCTATTGTTAGGACCTCTTGGCTCTTGGGCGTTGACCTTATTGTGCTTCCAGAGCGTAAGGCTGTGGGTTTAGCCCCATCTGTTCATAAAGTAGCTTCTGGTGGGTGTGAGCATGTCCCGGTGATTCACGTCCATCCTCTGGATCAATTTTTGGAAGAAGCCAAGGAAAACTGCTACTGGGTGTATGCCTTGGATCATCGAAGCACAACTAGCGTTTTTCAAGAAAAATTTTCTGATAAAAAGGTTTTGATTTTTGGTGGAGAAGACCGGGGAGTTCGAAAGTCCATGTTAAAACTGAGCGATCAATCTTTGATGATTCCTCAAAATGAAAGCCAGGCGAGTTTAAATGTGTCGGTTTCTGTTGGAATTGCCTTGGCACTAGCCGCTAAAAAATAATTTATTTAAAAAATACTTTAGATTTTGAGCCAGGAAGTCTTGACCTCTGGCATGGAGTTTTCTACACCTAAGAATCAACTTTAATTTATTAAAGTGCTGGATTAGCTCAATTGGTAGAGCAGCTGATTTGTAATCAGCAGGTTGCGGGTTCGAGTCCCATATCCAGCTCCAAATTTTTGGAGAGATGCCTGAGTGGTTAAAAGGGACGGGCTGTAAACCCGTTGACTTCGGTCTACGTAGGTTCAAATCCTACTCTCTCCACCAAACTTAGGTTTTGTGTATTTGGGTATTTGTTTAAGCGAGAGTAGCTCAATTGGTAGAGCGTCGGCCTTCCAAGCCGAAGGTTGCGAGTTCGAAGCTCGTCTCTCGCTCCATTTTTTATTAAGTGGAATGAAGAAAGAAGAGGCTAAGTATATATGGCCCATATGGCTCAGGGGTAGAGCACACCCTTGGTAAGGGTGAGGTCGTGAGTTCAAGTCTCACTATGGGCTCCATTTTAACGCTGAAAGCTAAAATGAGCTTAGAATTAAAAAAATGTGACAGTCGTCTTAAGTGATGGCAATTTTACTTTTGATCTTAATTACATAATAAGGGAGGCATCATAATGTCTAAGGAAAAATTTGACCGTTCAAAACCACATGTGAATATCGGAACTATCGGACACGTGGATCATGGTAAAACAACTTTGACTGCTGCGATCACTACTGTGCTCGCTAAAGCGAGTGGTGGTGAAGCTATGGCCTACGACATGATCGATAAAGCCCCAGAGGAAAAAGCTCGTGGAATCACTATATCTACAGCGCACGTTGAGTATGAGACAGCCAACCGTCACTATGCCCACGTGGATTGTCCTGGCCATGCCGATTATGTTAAAAACATGATCACTGGAGCTGCCCAAATGGATGGTGCCATTCTTGTTGTTAACGCAGCAGATGGTCCTATGCCTCAAACACGTGAGCATATTTTGCTTGCACGTCAGGTGGGTGTCCCTGCGATGGTTGTTTTTATGAACAAAGTAGATCAAGTCAATGATGAAGAACTCATTGAGTTAGTTGAAATGGAAATCCGTGAGCTTTTATCTAAGTATGAGTTCCCTGGAGATGATATTCCAATTATCAAAGGTTCAGCATTAAAAGCCCTTCAGGGTGATGAGTCTGAAATCGGAGCTCCTTCTATCATGAAACTCATGGAAGCTGTTGATACCTACATCCCTGCTCCTGAGCGTGATGTGGATAAGCCATTTTTAATGCCTGTTGAGGATGTTTTCTCAATCTCTGGTCGTGGAACAGTTGTAACAGGTCGTATTGAGCGTGGGATTGTTAAAGTTAACGAAGAAATCGCGATCATTGGGATCAGAGACACAACAAAAACGATTGTCACTGGAATTGAAATGTTCAGAAAGCTTCTTGATGAAGGTCGCGCTGGTGACAACTGTGGTTGTTTGTTACGTGGGGTTAAAAGAGAGGATATTGAACGCGGACAAGTTTTGGCTGTTCCTGGATCTATCACTCCACACAAAAAATTCACTTGTAAAGCTTATATCTTGACTAAGGAAGAAGGCGGAAGACATACTCCATTTTTTAATGGATATCGTCCTCAGTTCTACTTTAGAACAACAGATGTTACTGGAATTGTAACTCTTAAGGATGGTGTAGAAATGGTTATGCCTGGAGATAATGTAGAGATGACGGCAGAATTAATTTGTCCTATCGCTATGGAGCAAGAACTCAGGTTTGCTATCCGTGAGGGTGGAAGAACTGTGGGTGCCGGTGTTGTAACAACTATTGTTGAGTAACAAATAAGAGGCTTATCAAATAAGGCATGAGTCAATTTTGGCTGCATGCCTTGATCTTGATATAGTTTTTTTTTGAGACTTTCATTGAGGTGACCAAAGTTTGTTTTAGCTTTGGTCTTTTTTTATGAATTTAACAGGGTAGTAGCTCTAATTGGTAGAGCGGCGGATTCCAAATCCGTAGGTTGTGGGTTCGAATCCCTCCTGCCCTGCCATTTTTTAAAGAGGTTCAAGATGGATTCACAGCAAATGGGAAAAGTAAAATGGGTCAGCTATATTATGGCTGCAGCCTTAGTCTACATTGTTATTCAAATTCTTTTGGATGCTGTGGTAGGCGCAGTCCCTGCATGGGGTCGATATCTTTCTTCTGACCTCGTGAAACATGGAGTCCCTCTCGTTGCAGGAGCTTTATGCCTAGGAATTTTGGCATTTCATCAAGATATTAACTCTTGGGCAGAGAGTGTTTTATATGAAGTCTCCAAAATTGTCTGGCCGACCAAACAAGACACTGTGAGTTTGACGATTTCAGTGACTATTATGTTGCTTATTTCTGGCGTTCTGATCGCAGCTATGGACTTTCTATCAGGAAGTGTTATAAAAAGCATATTAACTCTTTAGGGTCTTTGGGAAAATAGTTTCTTGCTTTATTTAAGCATAAGATTAGGCCTTAAGCCTGCGCCTCATCCAGCTACTATGGACTGAAAAGTGCAAGTTTAAGGTCGTTGTTTTCAAAATAACTCTATAAAATTTAAAAGCACCCGTAAAACACAGGAACTATCATGGAAAAACAATGGTATATCGTAAATGTTCAAACCAGTTGCGAGGCCATCGCTAAAAGAGCGATTTTGGAAAGAATTGAATCACAAGGTATGCAAGACTTATTTGGCGACATCTTAGTGCCTGAGGAAAATGTCACTCAGCTTGTTAAAGGGAAAAAAACCCAGAGAGCCAAAAAATTCTACCCTGGATATATTTTTGTTCAAATGCAGATGAATGATAAAACCTGGCACTTAGTCAAAGGCTCTTCGAAGGTTTCTGGGTTTGTCGGTGGAACGAACAAAATGCATCCCCCTGCAGTCCCTGAACATGAGGTTCAGCTTGTGACCCAACATATGCAAGAGGGAGCCCCTACGACTAAGCCTAAGGCAAACTTCATGGTTGGAGACATGGTTACAGTTGTGGATGGTCCATTTAATAATTTCACAGGTGAAGTGGAAGATATCAATGAAGATAAGTCTAAGGTCAAAGTCTCTGTGAGTATTTTTGGGCGGCCTACCCCCGTGGAACTTGATTTTGTTCAGGTGCAAAAAAACTAATTGACGTAAGGCGTTTTTGTAAAGCCCCTTGCCAAGCCTACACCTTCTTGGTATCACAACATACTTTGAGAAAAATTATTCGTTTGGAGAAATTCGATGGCTAAAAAAGTTTCAGGCATGATTAAATTGCAAATTCCAGCTGGGAAAGCAAATCCGTCTCCTCCTGTTGGCCCTGCACTAGGGCAACATGGGGTTAATATTATGGACTTCTGTAAGCAATTCAACGCAAAAACACAAAAATTAGGCGATACCATTGTCCCTGTAATTATTACTGTTTTTGCAGATCGTTCTTTCACTTTTGTGACTAAATCTGCTCCAACGTCTATTTTACTGATGAAAGCCGCCAAAATTAAAAAAGGTTCATCTACACCTGAATCTGTGGTTGCAGGAAAAGTGACTGAAGCCCAAGTTGAAGAAATTGCAAAAACTAAACTCCCTGATTTAAATGGATTAAGTTTAGAATCTGCGGTAGCTCAAGTAAAAGGAACAGCTGTAAGTATGGGTTTGAAGGTCGAGGCCTAAAGGAAATATCATGTCTGGTAAAAATTATAAAGCGAGTCAAAAGCTCGTCAATCGTGAAACTAAATATCCTGTCTCTGAAGCCTTAGACTTAGTTATAAAAACATCTAAAGCTAAATTTGATGAGTCTGTAGATGTCTCTATTCGTTTGGGCGTTGACCCTAAACAGTCGGATCAGCAGGTTCGTGGAGCTGTAGCACTTCCTAATGGGATTGGTAAAGACGTTAAAATCATTGTTTTTGCAAAAGGACCTAAAGAAGAAGAAGCCAAAGCTGCTGGAGCAGACTTTGTGGGTTCTGATGAGCTTGTTGAAAAAATCAAGGGGGGCTGGCTGGATTTCGATAAAGCTATTGCTACTCCTGACATGATGGCTACCGTTTCAAAAGTGGCCAAGCTTTTAGGACCAAGAGGTCTAATGCCCAACCCTAAGCTTGGAACAGTCACTATGAATGTCGGGGAAGCTGTTAAGACAGAAAAAAAAGGAAAGTTAGCTTATAGGGTTGAGAAGGCAGGGATTGTTCATGCCAGCATTGGTCGTAAATCTATGGGCGTTGAAAGCTTAGGACAAAATTTTGGAACTTTGATTTCGGCATTGCAAAAAGCGAAGCCATCTTCAAGTAAGGGTGTTTATTTTAAATCCATAAACCTATCAGCGACTATGGGTGTTGGAGTTAAAGTCGACGTGGGCAGTGCTGAGAGCATTGCTGAGTAGTTAAATTAATATTATCCAGATCACTCACTAACCTAAGAAAATGGGTTTTGTAGAATTTATTTTTTACAAATAATTCCCATCGAGGGGTTGGGCCTCGAACTGAGTGGTTTGAAATTTAGAGGAGTTAAAATGCTGACTAGAGCAAGAAAAGAAGAGCTTGTTGCAGAGCTTGGTGGGAAATTTGAAAAATCAAAAGCCACATTTATGGTCAACTGTATTGGTATGAACGTGGAGAGCATCACTGAGCTGAGAAAAAAGCTTGTAGGTATGGGCTCAGAAATCAAAGTCATCAGAAATACTTTGGCGCTTAGAGCACTAGAGCAGTTTGAAGCTGAAAAAAGTGTTCTTGGAGACAAAATGACGGGTACTAACGCCTTTGTCTTTTCCTATGAAGATCCAAGTGCTTCGGCAAAGGCCCTAGTCGAGCAGAGTAAATCCTCTGAACATTTTAAAATTAAATCCGGTGTCATGTCAGGAAAAGAGTTAGACGCCCAAAAGGTGGAGTATCTTTCTAGCCTTCCTGGTAAAGATGAGCTCAGAGCCAAGTTATTGGCGACATTCCTAGCTCCATCTCAAAACTTTGTTAGAGTTCTTAACGCAGTTCCAGGTGGGTTTGTAAATGTCTTGTCGGCAAAGAAGAAAACACTGGACGCATAATAAAAGTTATATAAATTAAAGTTATTAAAAACATAGACTTAGAGTTTAAAAGGAGAATGAGATGTCAATGGACAAAGAACAGGTAGTAGAATTTTTATCAAACCTACCAGTAATCGAATTAGCTGAATTAATTTCAACACTTGAAGATAAGTGGGGCGTAAGCGCTGCTGCTCCAGTTGCTGTTGCTGCAGCTGCTACAGGTGGTGGTGCTGCTGCTGAAGAGAAAACAGAATTTAATGTTGTTTTAGCTTCTGCAGGCTCAAGTAAAATTAGCGTTATTAAAGAAGTAAGAGCTATTACTGGTCTTGGCTTAAAAGAAGCAAAAGATTTAGTTGAAGGTGCACCAAAAGCTGTTAAAGAAGATGTAGATAAAGACGAAGCTCAGAAAATTAAAGAAGCTTTGGAAAAAGCCGGCGCTACTGTTGAATTGAAGTAAGCTAGCACAGAAAGAGTGTAAGGCACTTTTTATATATTTTGGTTAAGTCTCTAATTTAGGGGCTTTTTTTTAGTTTTAGAATGAGTTCTATTTTTGGACTTATTCTGGGTTTAGGGCTTATATAAAAAATCATCGTTAAATTTGTTTTACTGGTTAAAAGTGAGGCGATTTATAAATTTTTCTTCATTGAAAAATAAAGGATGTTTTTTGACTATAAGCTTTAGTATTGTGAGTGAGCTTAGCTGAAAATTTACGGTGAGCCTGCAAGAGAGTTTTTTTGTAGACAAGTTTTTGTCTTATCTAAAATGTGCGGATTCATTTATTTTTGGTAGGGCTTAATTTGCGGCCCCCTGTAAATATTTTTTATTGACAATATACTCTTAGGGAGATTTCATGGGTAAGAAATCATTCGCAGCCTCGAATCTTAGGTTGAGACGTAGTTTTGCGAAAAACCGAATTGATGCAGAAATTCCGAATCTAATTTTACTTCAAAAAAAGTCTTATGAAAGATTTTTGCAAAAAGATACGGATCCAGACAGAAGGAAGGACGAAGGGCTACATAATGTCTTAAAGTCTGTTTTTCCTATTTCTGATTTCAATAACACATCTACATTAGAGTTCGTAAGCTATGTCTTAGAACCTCCAAAGTATGATGTGGAAGAGTGTCGACAAAGGGGTGTTACATTTGCATCACCTCTTAAGGTGACGCTAAGGCTAGTAGTCTATGATGTAGATTCTGAAACAGAGACGAAAAGCATTAAGGACATGAAAGAGCAGGAAGTATACTTAGGTGAGCTTCCTTTGATGACTGATAATGGCTCTTTTATTGTGAATGGTACTGAGCGTGTTGTTGTGTCTCAGCTCCATAGATCCCCAGGTGTCTTTTTTGATCATGATAATGGGACTGGAAGCACTTCAGGAAAAACTCTATATTCTGCTCGAATCATTCCTTACCGTGGATCATGGTTGGATTTTGAGTTCGATGCCAAGGATATCGTTCATTGTCGAATCGACAGACGCAGAAAATTCCCAGTGACCATTTTATTAAAATCTTTAGGAAAAAGTGATGAAGATCTTTTAAACTACTTTTACAAATCAAATAAAGTAGAGCTTAAAAAAGATGTTTTCTATCGCTATATTGATATCGAGAACATGGCTGGCCAGAGGGCAAGCACTGATATTATTGATCCAAAATCCGGTGAAGTCTTTGTTAAAGAAGGACGTAGAATCACTCGCGCCGTTGTTCGTAAAATTACGGCTGCCAAGTTAGAAAAAATTCCTTTACCTCTTGAGGAGCTTTATGGAAAAGTTCTGGCTCGTCCTATCATAGACAAAAACACAGGAGAAATTCTTGTTGATGTGAATGTTGAGATGAGTCCTGAAGTTTTGGAAGTCGCTAGTTTAAATAAGATCACACAATTTGAGTTGATCTTTTTTGATGGGAGTTCACTAGGACCCTACATCCGAAATACGCTTCTTCTAGATAAGGTAAATACTCCAGAAGAAGCTATGGTTGAAGTTTATAAAAGACTTCGTCCTGGCGAGCCTCCTGCAGGGGATGCCGCTAAAAACTTTTTTGATAAATTGTTTTTTAACGCAGATTCTTACGATCTTTCAGAAGTGGGTCGTTTAAAGATCAATCATAGATATGGTTTTTCTTTTGAAGAGACTCCAGTGGAGCATAGAACTTTAACTGAACATGATATTTTAAGAACTGTAAAAACACTCGTTGAGTTAAGAAATGACCAAGGCCAAGTTGATGATATTGATCACCTTGGAAACCGTCGTGTTCGTTCTGTGGGTGAGCTTTTGGAAAACCAATATCGCATTGGTTTAGTGCGTATGGAACGTGCTATTAAAGAAAGAATGAGCTTGCAGGATATTGACACGATGATGCCCCATGATCTTGTTAACGCTAAACCTGTTTCAGCCGTAGTGAAAGAATTCTTTGGATCTTCACAGTTATCTCAGTTTATGGACCAAACAAATCCATTATCTGAGATCACTCATAAAAGGCGTCTTTCCGCTCTTGGACCTGGTGGCCTGACCCGTGATAGAGCTGGTTTTGAAGTTCGAGATGTTCACCCTACGCATTATGGTCGTATCTGTCCTATTGAAACTCCAGAGGGACCAAACATTGGTTTGATTGCATCATTGGCGACTTATGCACGCATTAACCAGTATGGGTTTATTGAAACACCTTATCGTAAAGTGGATAACGGAAAAATCTTTAAAGACATCAATTATGTTTCTGCTCTTGAAGAGCAAGATCATAAAATTGCACAGGTTCCACGAGATAACTACGATCCTAAAGCTATTAATGAAGATAAGGTCAACTGTCGTCACAATGGTGAGTATGAGATTGTCGACCGTGAGGCCGTAAGTCTTATGGATGTTTCTCCTTCACAGCTTGTTTCTATTGCTGCCTCTCTTATTCCTTTCTTAGAGCATGATGATGCTAACAGAGCCTTGATGGGTTCGAATATGCAACGTCAGGCCGTACCACTTTTACGCTCAAAAGCTCCACTTGTTGGAACTGGTGTTGAGCGTTTAGTGGCTAGAGATTCAGGGACGAGTACTGTAGCAAAAAATACAGGTGTTGTAGAAAGTGTGGATGCTTCTCGTATTGTTGTTCGTAGAACAGCACGTGGCGGTGAGCTTGGTGCCAACATTGATATTTACAAATTGACTAAGTACCAAAGAACAAACCAGAACACATGTTTCAACCAAAAACCTATCGTTTTTGAAGGGGAGACGGTTTACAAAGGAGACGTCATTGCTGATGGTCCTTCTACTGAGTTTGGTGAATTGGCATTAGGTCAAAATATTCTTGTCGCTTTCACTCCTTGGAATGGATATAACTTTGAGGATTCTATTTTAATTTCTGAGCGTCTTCTTAAAGAAGATGTTTATACCTCTGTTCATGTGGAAGAGTTTGAGTGTGTGGCTCGAGACACAAAACTTGGACCTGAAGAAATCTCTAGAGATATTGCTAACGTAGGTGAAGAAGCGCTTTCTCTGCTTGATGAAAGTGGAGTGATTACTGTTGGGGCTGAAATTAAGCCCGGTGATATTCTTGTAGGTAAAGTGACTCCGAAAGGGGAAACACAACTTTCTCCTGAGGAAAAACTTTTGAGAGCGATCTTTGGGGAAAAAGCCGGTGACGTCAGAGACACCTCTTTGCGTGTTCCTTCTGGTGTTACTGGAACTGTTATTGATGCTCAAGTTTACTCAAGAAACATCTCAGACAAAGATGTGAGACTTCATGAGATTGTGGCAGAAAAAACAGGCCTGCTTAAAAAAGATTTTGGTGATGAAGAAAACGTTATTAAAAATAACGCTTTAGACAGAGTCAAAGAGTTAGTTGTTAACTTGAAAACTAATGGTGAGCTTCTGAGCGCTGATGGTGAAAGTACTCTTCTTACAAAAGGCCAGAGCCTTAACGAAGAAGATATTGAAAGTGTTCCTTTTGAGCTTTTAGCCTATTTGCCTATGGAAGCTGAAGTTGAAGCTGAAGTCGCCAATATCATTGATCAGGCAAGACATCAGCTTGAAGCTATTAGAATTGTTTTTGATGAAAAAATTGCAAGATTAACCAAGGGTGATGAGCTTCCTCCAGGAGTCATCAAAATGGTTAAGGTTTATGTTGCCATTAAACGCAAGCTCCAAGTTGGAGATAAGTTTGCTGGGCGACATGGAAACAAAGGGGTGATTTCTAAAGTCGTTCCTGTTGAAGACATGCCATACACTGAAGACGGTAAACCCGTCGACATGGTTTTAAACCCACTTGGTGTACCTTCTCGAATGAATATCGGTCAAATCTTAGAGATTCACCTTGGGCTAGCTGCACGTTATCTTGGAAACCAAATTGGTGAAATGTTAGAGAACTTTAAATTTGATGAAATTCGAGACAAAATGCTTCAGATTTACACTGATAAGGATCAGCAAAAGCAGATCAAAGAATCAGATGATAAATCTTTGAAAAGAATGGCTTACCAACTTAAAGATGGTGTCCATTTAGCCACTCCAGTATTTGATGGAGCCAGAGAATCTGAGGTTAAAGATCTTCTTAAGCTGGCCGGTTTGTCTACATCAGGACAAATGATGTTGTTTGATGGACGAACAGGTGAAGCCTTTGAAAACCCAGTGACTGTAGGAGCTATGTATATGTTGAAGCTTCACCATTTGGTTGAAGAAAAAATTCATGCAAGATCCATTGGGCCTTATTCACTAGTGTCTCAGCAGCCGTTGGGGGGTAAAGCCCAGTTTGGTGGACAAAGACTTGGAGAGATGGAAGTTTGGGCTATTGAGGCTTATGGTGCTGCCTATGCTCTTCAAGAGTTCTTAACTGTAAAATCTGATGATGTTGCTGGACGTACTCGTATGTATGAAAGCATTGTTCATGGAGAGTTCTCCATGGAGCCTGGTTTACCAGAATCCTTTAACGTATTGATTAAAGAGCTTAAAAGTTTAGCTCTTAATGTGGAGCTTATTGAGTCGGGTCTTCTTACAGAAGATGCCAAAGATGTTTATAAGCCTCAGGCTGAAATTAGCTCTCACTAAAGTGAGGGCTAATGCCAATTTTAGAGTTTTGAGTTTTTGAAAAGTTAGAATAAAAACTGACTAAAAATAAAAAGGCTTGGAAAGCTTTGATTAAATTGGCAAAATTTGAATCTGTTTATTATTTTATATTTTTCTAAGGAGTGGTCACTTGAGAGATCTTTTAAATTTTTTTGATAAGCCTAAAGATCCCCTCGCTTTTGAAGCGGTAAGGTTATCTCTGGCTTCGCCTAGTATGATTAAGGATTGGTCATTTGGTGAAGTTAAAAAACCAGAGACAATCAACTACAGAACTTTTAAGCCAGAAAAAGAAGGGCTTTTTTGTGCCAAAATTTTTGGACCTATAAAAGATTACGAATGTCTTTGTGGAAAATACAAAAGAATGAAGTATCGTGGTGTGGTCTGTGAGAAATGTGGTGTTGAAGTCACACAATCAAAAGTCAGACGTGAGCGCATGGGGCACATTGAACTCGCCTCACCTGTAGCCCATATTTGGTTTTTAAGATCTTTGCCCAGTCGAATTGGAAATATTCTAGGACTTACTCTTAAAGATGTTGAACGTGTTTTATATTGTGAAGCCTATGTTGTTATTGATCCGATGGAAACAGGCCTTGAAGAATGGCAGGTTCTCGGTGAAGAGGCTTATCGTAATGCTTTGAACGAGTTTGGGCCTAACTTTAAAGCCTTAATTGGTGGAGAAGCTGTTTTAGAAATGCTTAAAAAAGTAGACTGCGACTATTTAAGCCAGAAGTTGAGAGTTGAGCTTTCTGAAACTAAATCTGAAACGAATTCAAAAAAATTGATCAAACGTCTTAAGGTTGTAGATGCCTTTAAAGGTTCTACAAATAAACCTGAGTGGATGATGTTGCAAATCCTTCCTGTTATACCTCCGGATTTAAGACCTCTAGTCCCTCTCGATGGTGGACGCTTTGCTACATCTGATTTAAATGATTTATACCGACGTGTGATCAACAGAAATAATCGTTTAAAACGCTTAAAAGAATTAAATGCTCCCGACATTATCATTCGAAATGAGAAACGCATGCTTCAAGAAAGTGTGGATGCTCTTTTAGATAATGGACGTCGTGGAAAAACTTTTACAGGTCCTAACAAGCGTCCTCTAAAATCTTTATCCGATATGCTCAAGGGAAAGCAAGGACGATTCAGACAAAACCTTTTGGGTAAGCGTGTGGATTATTCTGGACGTTCTGTGATTGTTGTTGGACCTTCGATGAAGCTCTATCAGTGTGGTCTTCCAAAGAAAATGGCTTTGGAACTTTTTAAACCATTTATATACAATAAATTAGAAGAAAGAGGTTTTGCTTCAACTATAAAGCAAGCTCGAAAAATGGTAGAAGTGGGTGCCGAAGAGGTTTGGGATATTCTCTCTGAATGTGTGAAAGAACACCCTGTGATGTTAAACCGAGCTCCAACATTGCATAGACTTGGAATCCAGGCTTTTGAACCTGTTCTCCATGAAGGGAAGGCGATTCAGCTTCACCCATTAGTTTGTACTGCCTTTAATGCCGATTTTGATGGAGATCAAATGGCTGTTCATGTGCCTCTATCTTTAGAAGCCCAGGTGGAAGCTCGTGTTCTCATGATGTCTACGAACAATATTTTATCTCCTGCAAATGGACGTCCAATTATTAATCCAACACAAGATATTGTTTTGGGATGTTATTGGATGACTCGAATCAGACCAGGAGCTAAAGGCACAGGAAAAACTTTTTCTAGTGTTAATGAAGTGACCTATGCTCTTGAAGCTGGGCATGTAGA
Source organism: uncultured Bdellovibrionales bacterium (assembly GCA_937936325.1). GTDB lineage: Bacteria > Bdellovibrionota > Bdellovibrionia > Bdellovibrionales > UBA1609 > CALGWV01. The sequence continues at coordinate 17,104 of CALGWV010000019.1, forward strand.
TTTACAGGCAGCTGTAAAAGTACGTATCCAAGGAAAAGTTCAAGACACATCTGTCGGAAGAGCTATTTTTAGTGATGTGCTTCCCACTCAACTTCCTTTTGAAGTGATTAACAGAACTCTTGGAAAAAAAGAACTGGCTCAAACAATTGATAAGTCTTTCAGGCTTGCTGGCGGAAAAGCCACTGCTATTTTAGCAGATCGTATTAAAGATCTAGGTTTTAAATACTCTACGAAAGCCGGGATTTCAATTTGCCTAGATGACATGGTTATCCCTGATGATAAATCCCAAATGATTGATAAAGCTGAGAAGCTGGTTTTAGAAATTCAAAACCAGTATGATGAAGGTTTGATCACTGATGGTGAGCGCTACAATAAGGTTGTGGATATCTGGGCTCAAACTGGTGATAAGGTAGCCCAAGTCTTAATGAAAGGTCTTGAAAAGGAGACTTTTACTGTGGATGGCAAACAAGTCGAATCCAATAGTTTTAACTCAATTTATATCATGGCCGATTCTGGAGCCAGGGGTTCTGCAGCTCAGATTCGTCAGTTGGCGGGTATGCGTGGACTCATGGCCAAACCTTCCGGTGAGATTATTGAAACACCTATTACAGCCAACTTCCGTGAAGGATTGTCTGTTCTTCAGTATTTTATTTCTACCCATGGAGCGCGAAAAGGTCTTGCTGATACAGCCTTGAAGACCGCCAACTCTGGGTACCTTACGAGACGTCTTGTTGATGTGGCCCAGGATGTTGTTGTGACAGCAACAGATTGTGGAACAGAAGATGGCATGGAGATCAGCCCTTTGATGGAAGGTGGAGAAATCATCCAACCTATTGGAGAAAGAATTCTCGGTAGGGTCACTTTGGAACCTGTTTTAGATCCGTATACTGATGAAGAGATTGTTGCCGCTATGGAAGAAATCACAGAGAACATTGTTCTTAAAGTTGAAGAAGCTGGAGTGGAAAAAGTAAAAATTAGATCTGCTCTGACTTGTCGTACAAAACATGGTGTTTGTATTAAGTGTTACGGGCGTGATTTAGCTCGTGGAACCACAGTGAACTTGGGTGAGGCTGTGGGAGTGATTGCTGCTCAGTCTATTGGAGAGCCGGGAACTCAGTTAACAATGAGAACCTTCCACTTAGGTGGAACTGCTAGTCGAGCCGTGGAGCAATCTGTTCATACAGCAAGGTTTGATGGAAGTGTTAAACTTGAGGGCATTATATCGGTTGAAAATAAAGACAAAAAACTCACATCTATGAACAGAAATGGTTTTATTTGTGTGGTTGATGAAAATGGGCGTGAAAGAGAGCGTGTGAATGTGGTTTATGGTTCCACTCTAAATGTGAGAGATGGGGACAAGGTGACCAAGGGTAAAATTCTTGCAGAGTGGGATCCTTATTCAAATCCAATTGTGGCTGAAATGTCTGGAACATTGGCTTTTGAAGGTATAGAAGAAGGGGTCACGATGTCAGAGCAAACCGATCCAGTGACTGGTTTCTCTACGAAAGTGATTGTTGACGGAACTATTGGTGATGTGAAACCTACCGTCTACCTTGTAGACGCTAAGGGTGAGCCGATGAAACACAAAGATCGTGGCACACCGATACGTTATGTTATACCTGTAGGTGCCCAGCTATTGATTAATGAAGGTGAAGAAATTCATTCTGGTGATGTTGTTGCAAAAATTCATAGAGAGACTACAAAAACTCGCGATATTACCGGTGGACTTCCTCGTGTGGCCGAGCTTTTTGAAGCACGTCACCCGAAAGAAGCGGCAATTATTACTGAAATCGATGGTTATGTTTCCTTTGGTAAGGATTTAAAAGGAAAGCAAAGAGTGTTAGTGACTCCAGAAATTGGAGAGCCTAAGGAGTACTTAGTTCCTAAAGGAAAACATATTGCTGTTCGTGAGGGAGAGTTCGTGCGTTCTGGTGAAGCTCTTATGGATGGTTCAACAGATCCCCATGATATTTTAAAAGTATTAGGTGATAAAGAACTGGCCTCTTATCTTGTGAATGAGATTCAAGAAGTTTACAGGCTTCAGGGTGTGAGTATTAATGATAAGCACATTGAGGTCATCGTAAGACAGATGCTTCGTAAAGTAAAAATTGTAAATCCTGGCGAGACTCGATTCTTGAAAGGGGAGCAAATAGAAAAAACAACTTTTGAAGAAGTGAACCAAAAAGCTCTCGATGAAAAGAAGCAATTGGCTACGGCTGAGCCTCTCTTATTAGGGATTACGAAAGTTTCATTGAACACTGAGAGTTGGATTTCTGCGGCCTCATTTCAGGAAACTACGAAGGTTCTTACTGATGCAGCGATTCACTCTAAGAAAGATGACCTTAAAGGTCTTAAGGAAAATATTATTATGGGTCGACTTATTCCTGCGGGAACAGGTGTGGCGACCTATAAGAATTGGAAGATTGAAGTGGATGAACCTGCGCCTTCTCTTGTTCCAGGAAACCAACCTCTGCCTGCAGCGCAAGATGGAAGTGACACTGCTGAGGTGAGAACTGGGCTTTAAAAGCTTTTGCATTCTTGACTGAGAGAGGAATTTTAAGTACAACCAGTAACTTGCATGTGGTTTTTCAAAGAAGAACCATTAAAAATATGAATTAATTTTAAGGAAATTTATGCCTACTATTAACCAGCTTATTAGAAAGAACCGAAAAATTCAAAAATCTAAGACTACATCCCCAGCTCTTGAGGCTTGTCCACAGAGACGCGGTGTATGTACTCGGGTTTATACAACTACTCCCAAAAAGCCAAACTCTGCTTTGAGAAAAGTAGCCAAGGTGAGGTTGTCTAATGGATTTGAAGTGATTTCTTATATTCCTGGAATTGGACATAACCTTCAGGAGCATAGTGTGGTTTTAATTCGTGGTGGAAGGGTGAAAGATCTTCCAGGTGTCAGGTACCACATCATTAGAGGGGTTTTAGATACTCAAGGTGTCAGCGAGAGAAAAAATTCACGTTCGAAATATGGAACAAAAAGACCTAAATAAGACTTAAGGAAGTAAGTGTATGTCACGTAGAAGAAGAAGTGTAAAAAGAGATGTCCTCCCTGATCCTATTTATAATGATCAATCTGTAGCTTTGTTTGTAAATAGAGTAATGGTCGGTGGAAAAAAAACAAAAGCACAAAATATCGTTTATAATGCTTTTGATCAAATTAAAAATAAATTTCCTGAAGAAGAGCCTTTAACGGTTTTTAAAAAAGCCATTGAAAACGTAAAGCCTAGTCTTGAAGTGCGTTCACGCCGTGTAGGAGGAGCCACTTATCAAGTGCCCGTTGAAGTAAGACCCACTCGACGTAGAACATTGGCTATGAGATGGATCGTGGATTTCGCAAGAAAAAGAAATGAAAAATCTATGTCATTGCGCCTAGCTAATGAACTTATGGACGCCTATACGAACAAAGGAAACACGTTCAAGAAGAAGGAAGACGTATTGAAAATGGCTGAAGCCAACAGAGCTTACTCTCATTACAATTGGTGATAAGAGCAGCTCATATTTAACTTCTTTCTTTAGAGTTTGGAGTTATGTATTAAGAATTTAAAAACCTCATTATTGTAATGGGGTTTTTTTTTGAGAAATTTGAGTTTTGAGAATTCGACTTCAGTATTTAAGCTTAGCAAAATCTATCATTTATTTCTTTTTAAAAAAATAATTTATAAGACAAACGCAATAATTTAAGAGATATTCTTTAATACATTTAGATTTTTTTTAGTGTCAAGATTTTTGAAAGCATTAAGCGCGCATGCTTGGTGTATCTTGAAATGCGCCACGACAGTGGTGGGTTTCGGGAGGCGACATGCGATCTCAAGAGTGCTTTTGAAAATCTTGACACTAAAAAAACTGAAATTGTATTATGCTTCGAGTTTCAATTTTATAAGTGAGATGTTATGAGTTCATTTGAATTAGTTTTGTTCGTAGGTTTATCGATTTTTTTCACTGCTATAGCTTTAGTCTATTTCTTTTATGTTGCTAGCCATAGAAAAAAAAATGATCCTGAAAGCAAAGAAAAAAACCTAGAGACACCAAAGGATCCAAAGTTAAAAGATTTTGTATCTGAACTTCCTGCCTTGGAAAAAGTCAAAATTGAAGCTGAGTCTAATAAAATTTCTGCTGAGACATTGAATAAAGAAGCTGCAGATTCTGAATCAAAAGTTACTTTGGACAAAAAACATATTGGAACTGACAAGCCCGTAGTTTTGCCTCGCTCTGGATTTTGGAAGAAAATTTCTTCTCAAATTTTTAACTCTTCAAAACAGAGTATGACTTTTTCTGAGACCTATGAGGGACTTGAGGAGGCACTTTTCACTTCAGACCTCGGGCCTAAAACCATAAATTGGCTTTTAGAAAAAGCCGACTCCAAGTTTGCGGGCCAAACTGTGAGTCCTGAAGATTTTGAGCACTTTTTTAAAAGCTGTCTTCAAGAGTGCTTTGATTCTGAGGTCCACGTTTATGATTCTGTTTTTAGTGAGTTAATTAAAAACAAAAAGACTCAAGACTTGCAAGTGCTTCTTGTAGTGGGTGTGAACGGAGCGGGTAAGACCACAAGCATAGGTAAAATGGCACATAATTTATCCATGGAAGGTAAGAAGGTTCTGTTGGCTGCAGGAGATACTTTTCGGGCTGCGGCAAGTGAGCAATTGAGCCTTTGGCAAAAACGAGCGCAAGTGGATATTTTTTCACCACAGCATACAAAAGACCCTGCTGCTGTGGCTTATGAGGCTGTTCAAAAATCTCTGAAAGAAGGATATGAGGTTTGCCTTGTGGACACGGCAGGGAGGCTTCACACCCAAGATCACCTTATGTCTGAACTTATTAAAGTAAAACGTGTTTTATCTAAAATAGATCCCGAGTTTCCACAAAATACTTGGATCGTGTTGGATGCCAATTCAGGGCAAAATGCTCTACAGCAAGCCCGCAAGTTCAATGAAGGTTTAGGAGTGGACGGAGTCATATTGAGCAAGATGGATGGCACTACTAAGGGCGGAGTGGCTTTTTCCGTTCATCACGAGCTAAGTATCCCATTGAAGTATTTAGGCTTAGGAGAAAAAGCCACAGACTTCCAGTCTTTTGAACCCAAGAAGTATATTGATTCTTTATTTTAGTTTAAGAATTTTCATTCAATAAATTGAAAATTTTTATTCAAGTTTAGTGTTGCCCATATATGCGTTATCTGTATTTTAATTAGTCAGTTTGATTCAATGAGAGACAACTTTAATTATCAATCTTAAAGTTTAAAATCAATTTATTTTTTTATCCTACATACATTAATAATTTTAAAATTTATGTCCGATATGGAGGTGTCTACAAACGAATACAACACAAAGAGAGTAACTTAGCTATGAAACAATCCATTATATTATTAATCACTTTTTTTCTACTCACTAATGTTTTCCTTATACAAGCAGGGGCTGCAGATACTAAAGATACACTTGAGATTAAAGAGCTTGTTAGAAATGCAGGTGTGGGCGGAACAATTGTTCTTGATTCCAATAGAGTTTATCAGATCAGTTCATCAATTGAGCTTATGGAAGGACAGACGCTTAAAGGAATTTATGGTAATGGTAAAATTCGACCGTTTTTAAAAGTGGTTCCAGATGCCAATAAAGAGCCTTTTCCAATTATAACACTCACAGATAAAAAAAGAGCCTCTATTATTGGTTTAAGGTTGCATGGGAATAAAGGGGCTCGTAAAGCTCCTCGAAATATTACTAGAACTTCAAATATTTTTGCATTAAATCGTAAGGTGAGTGGAGAAAAATTTACTTTTAGAGATCTTTACGTCCACAATTCCTATGGAAGAGGAATTAGAGTGCTTGCTTTAAAGGACCAGAAAGTAAAAAACTCTGTTGAGATTTTTAACTCCAAGGTCTACAACTGTGACCTTGAAGGAATATTAATTAGTGGGTCTCAGGATTCTGTTATTCGAGATACGGATGTGTTCGATAATAAAAGATCAGGAATTAGCTTGTTTAGAGGGCACAATATAGCTGTCACAGGAAGCAAGGTATTTAGAAATACGAATCATGGCATTGTATTTCAGTATTCTACTAATATTCGTATTTTGGATAATCTTGTTCGAGATAACGGTCACCTGTCTGTAGGCAAAGCTATTGGTTATGGAATTACGGCTGGTGGTGGAGAGCCGCGTTTTTTGCAAAATAGAAATTTTACGATCTCTTCAAATCAGTTGTATAGAAACCATCATGGTGGGATCTCGATAGACCCTACAATTCGAGGTCAAAAAAGAATTTTATATCAAGGAGCCACAGTAAATGACAACGTAGTTATTGGGACTTCAATTCATGGTATTCACCTGACACATTCAAACTATGTCACACTGAGGAATAATAAAGTTTCTAATGTTAAAGTTGCAGCCTTAGCTCTTCATACCTCTAGAAATGTAAGAGTTCATGGGGGAACCTATAGAGGTGAGCGTTGGGGAGTGTCCGTAGCTAAAAGAGAGGGTGTTCTTTTTGAAGGTCGACATTTTATCTCTAAAGATACCAATTTTAAGGGAGCCGAATGCGATGTGAAAACACGAAACAATACAGAGGCTCTTGCAGGTATAGTTAAAAGTAACTTTAAATACTGCCCAGTTCTATAATATTATTCTTTCTAAAAGCGAGATTGCTAGGCTCACAGCTTTAAAAACTAACTTAAAGACTGCCCAGTATTTAAAAGTTTGAGAATTATTTAGTCGAACCTGAACTATGATGTTTTTTGAAGTACTTTAAAAAACACAAAGGAGCCTGTAATTTAAATTGTGTAACTGCGATTTAATTTTTATCGAATCTGTCACCGTATTCAATAGCGAACCTGTTCATGGCAGGTTTCCAATCTCTTAAAGGCATTGTCCATTTCTTAGATGCATTTTTAACAGCTAA
>CALGWV010000020.1 GCA_937936325.1 uncultured Bdellovibrionales bacterium
AGGTTCTTTTTTATCTTTGGAGAAATATGAGTTAATGCGAGCTTCTTATATTTTTGATGGTAGCTCAAATGAGCCAAAGCCGATTTTCCTTTTTTCTGACCTGAAAGACATAATCCTAAAAAATGAATGATCTTATCAGAGCCCACAGGATTTAAAACTTCCAATCACAATGGAGTACAAGATGTTTTTTTTCAAGCTTGTCGATCAAATTCTTTTGCATTGCTCTTGGAACAAAGCCCACAACACAGCCACCACCTCCGGCACCACAGACTTTATAATTTTCAATCCCTACGTCTTTAAAATCCTGAAATACTTGGCTGATCTGAGGTGTAATATAATCACCAAGATGGGATCTAAGCTCTAGCTCATCGGATAAACATTTAAAAAATAATTTTTTATTATCATCCACTAAGCTTTTAAAAACTTTTTCACTCACCTCGGCTAATGACTTTAAGCTTCCTAAGGTCTGACCTGTAGTTTCGCCCATCACAGCTTTACAAATATCCCAATTATTTAGGCCTGAATGATGAGCCTGTCCTGAGTGGACAATGACAGGAGCTAAATCCCAGGATTTGAAGTTTTGTGGGTCTATAAGACTGTGTTGTCTTCCATGGTCGGAGTACTGAATTAAATTTATGCCCGCTTGCAGTGCAGGATAGTAATCTTGAGTTCCTGTGGGAGTTTTTAAAACACGGGCCTCAATATTATGGGCGAGCTCCACTAAATCCATCTTTGATTCAGGAGCAAGAGCTTTTAAAAACGAAATCAACAGACTGGAACTTCCAGCAAGCCCAGACCCCACAGGGGAGTCAGACCGACTCACAATATGAAACTTTCCCACGACACCCAAGGCTCGCACTGATTCTTGCAATAGGCTTAAGTTTGGAGAGGGATGGCCTAAAAACTCTTCCAAAGTCTTAAAAGTATAGGCTTCTTGAAGCTGAGGGATCTCTACCAGGTAAGGACTAGAGTCCTCTAAATACTTTAAGCTCACTTGGGTTTGAAGACTCAAAGAAATATTTATGGTTTTAGCGCCACCCATAAAAGTATATAGCGGCCAGAGATCTAAGGTTCCCCCTGAAAAATCCACTCTTAAAGAAGACTGAACCTCACTCACTGGGAGCTTCACTTTTATCTGTTTTCACTTTTAAAGACGCCTCTTTCTCTTTAAGTTCAACTCTAGTTTTTAGTTTTTTAAAAAACTCTGTCTCAAAAATAAACTTAAGATCCGTTTCTGAGACGTAAAAGTTTTCTTTTGTCAGGTTAGAGCTCATCAAATAAACTTTTGATTTTTTATCCTTGTCCTGTTTTTCACCGAGAATTTCAAGATTTAATAGCTTCTTAGATTTTGTGTCACTAATACTTAAGCTTAAACTCTCTGATCTTTCTTGTACTTGAGTCTTTTCTTCTGAACTCACAACATACTCTCTAGCTTTAAGCTGAGAGACGCGCCTCACTAGATCGGTGACTTGAGCTCCATTGAACTCATGCTTGTCCTTTTTTTCAGATGTGAGAACCCAAATATTATCTCTAAGATGAGACTGGAAACCTATTTTTTTAGTTTTTAAAGTGACTGAGTTCGCTTTAAGATCTTTAAGATAAAATGGAGATTTTAAACTTCGAAATCCTATAGCCTCTCGCTTTAACTCCGCAAACTTTTTCAAATCTAAACTGAGATGGGCTTTAGGCCTTAAGCTAGATAGTACTTTAACTCTATCCTGTAGCTTGTAAAACTGAAGACTTTCTTCCCAAACTTCTTTTTCTTTTTCAGATTTTAGAATGATTTTATAATCTGGAGCCTCTTTGCCTGAATAAGCCACATCTTTAAAATCTAGCGTTTTGACCCCTGACAAAAGGTCTATAAAGTTTTTCAATCGATCTTGAGAAAATTCCCAATCTGGATATGCGCTCGATTTCCACACATTGTCCTTGAGCTCAAAATCAAGAGATTCTTTTTTTTTAATAAATTGAATAGCTGTAAGATCATCAAATTTTAAATCATTTAAAACCAAAGGAAAAATATTTTTAAGCCTTAAAACTTCAAAGCTCTGCAGACTGAGTGAGGCCCAGGGCGAGCTTGAGGTCCAGAGCTGGGGGGTTTCAGAGTCGGAAGGAATGATTTTCAAATAGCTCGAGCCATCGAAAGCTTTTTTAACTGAAGTCCTAATTTGGAAGACTTTAACACCTGTTGGGGTTTCATAAGTCATTTTAATTTGAGCCAAGGCGGGGTCTAAGCCAAAGTCACCCCATTTAAAATCTCCTTGATCACTAGAAGTTTTAATCTGACGCCCTTCACGCCCAAAAAGATCAAGCAAGAGGACACCCACATCATGAGAATCAGCATCATCTTTGTGCTCTCCTTGTGCCAAGGCCCAAACCTTCTCCTTTTGGTCTAGAGTGATCACTTGCTCACCCGTTTTGAACTCCAAACTTTTTAAGATTGAAGAGTTAAAAGGAATCATCTTTCCTTGTCGAACACTTTCTTTTTGCTCCACCTGAAACTTTCGGTATTCATGTTGAGTTAAGAATCCAAGCAAAATTATAAAAACTATAAAAAAATATTTTCCCAAAACTAGGCTCCTCTTTTACGAAACCAGAGTACAAGAGCAATAATAAACATAAGAAATGGAGCTAAACAAAGTAAAACAACAGCAATATTACTTTGGATTGAGGACATCATCATTTGCGTGGCTTTTGGAGTTTTAGGCCTAATGTTAAGAGCCTCTTTCATGCCCACAAGAGCCGACACAGCATTCATAGCCAGGTCGCGATTAAAAACTTGGGCAATGACACCATTGCTTAAAAAATCACTATCTGCAGCGAGTATGACATGTAAATTCTTTTTATTGACCTCAGGAGATGCTCCACCATGATTGTGCCCAGCATGCCCCATAGCTTTTGCTGATTTTAGTTCTAACAATAGGGTTTCAGAGGCTGATTTAATTTTGCCTTCTTTGACCATCTGTAGCTCTTCAGCAGAATTTACAACATAAGAAGTCACAGTGACGAGCTTATCGAAAGTAAAACCTGGAGTTTTCACAGCTTGAATGGCTCCAGCTTGAAAAAATAAAGCCAAGCTTTTACGGTCAAATTGATCCGTAATCGGAGAGGTTGTAGAAAACTCGTTAGTCACTATTTGATAAGGTGAGTACATTTGGGATCTTTGCTCCACCATGGCTACACCTTGTTTAAAGCTTACACCCCAGGATTTTGTAATTTCACTCAAGTTAGAGTTCGTACTGACTTCCGAGACCAACAAGAGCGGCCCCCCGTCTTCGGCCCACTGCTTAATTTGTTGGATTTCATTTTCAACCAGACTTTTTGTGGGAGCCATAATGACAAGCAAGGAGGCATCCTTAGGGATTCCACCTTCTTCGGTAAACAGGTTCAACTCTTCTATTGTCGTTCCTCTATTTTTTAGCGCACCTACAAACTCTGCCACCCCCCCTTGTTGGTCATTAGATATAGATTTCTCCCCATGCCCGGTCAAAAAATATATTTTCTTAGTTTCTTTTTGAGTGAGTCGCACTAAGGCGGAAGTGATATTTTCTTCGCTAAAAGGAGCCTTGATTTTTTCAAATCGATCTTCTTTTTCTATAACAACAACCAACTGATTGGCGTCTTCAGCATCAAGATACTTAACAGCCTCAGGGTCAGAGTAAGCATCCACAAAAGAGCTTTTAAAACTCTTATAGGCTCTTCTGTATTTATCAAAACTCATTTTAAGGCCAGCGACCTGAGCCGCATCTTTGTCCCCGTTATAAAAAGTTTTAAAGCTAAGGTCTCCGTCCATTTTTTTTAAAATTTGGAGGCTTTCTTCTGACAAGGAGTTGATCCCCTCGCTAGTAATATCAACAGACTTATTGTACCTTACTCCTAAAAAATTGACAGCAATGAGACTTAACAAAACCACGAGAATCATGGTTCCTGTGCTCATTCCATTTTGAGTGGTTTTTGTTGTAAGAAACTCCCCAATGATTCGACGCTCAAAATAAAGAGCAAAAAGCAAACCAATAAGACCGACAATAAGAGAAATATAAAGAAATGGTACACGAATTCCAATCACGTATGGCAATCCATATCCAGCTAAACCGACACCTGCCACAATCAAAGAAAGTCTTGAGTAAGTCATGAATTACCTCCACCTTGAAGATTCGACCATTCGTATAGCCATGAAGCTAAACAATAAAATACAGCTGATCATAAAAACAAAGCCTTTAATTTCAAATAGCCCTTGAAAAAAACTTTGAAGATGAGTCACTAAAGAGAGTTGATCTAAAAGCGAGGACCAAAAAGGGTCTGCCATTTGCCCTGCCCCTGAACCCAAAAGCATTAAAGCTAAAATCAACAAAAAACCTAAAAAAGCGCAGACTACACTAGACGCCGTCAGTGTTGAGGCAAACATACCAATAGAGACATTCACTCCAGCAAGCCAAAACATACCTAAATAGGATCCCCACATTGGCCCCCAATCAAAGCTCGCCACTGAAGCTGTCATTAGCGGATAAAGCAGCCCTATTGCTAATAAAATTAAAACACTGAGCCATGAAGCTAAAAACTTACCGATCACAATTTGAGATGATGTGATAGGTGCGGTTAATAGTAGATCAAAAGTATGATTGCGTTTTTCCTCAGCAAACAAACGCATAGTGAGCAAAGGAATCACAACCAAAAAAATAAGGTATATCGAATTCAAATGAGGAATAAATAGTCCTGAATGGATATTTAGACCCGCTCCTTGCATGGACATAGTCTGAAACTGAGCCAGGCTACGAATATAATTAATACTCAAAAAGGTGGCAAACAGTAGACCAATAACATAGTAAAAAGGAGATCCAATGATCGACCTTAATTCTTTTTTAAAAATACAAAAAATTGTTTTCATGAATTCACCTCATTTGATTTAGACTTTGTTAAATCTAAAAAGATCTCTTCAAGTTGGGCCTTTTGAACTTGAAACTCCAACAACCCATTTCCAGCAGAAGAGAGTGCGTTTGAAATTGCAGCAATCTCGCCATCAGAGACTTCGGGTTTAAGACTGAGACTCCACTGGCTGCCCACTCCGTCCCAACTCAGGACGTCCTCGATGTCGCTCAAAAAACTCTCTAAGTTCTCAATTGGTTTGAGAGTTCGAACTTTAAGTTGGGAGTGAGCTTTAGCTTTTTGCGATAAATTTTTAATATTATCTTGAGCTACAATGCGGCCCTCATTTACGATCACCACTTTTTCACAGCTGGCCTGAACTTCAGACAAAATATGTGTGGATAAAATAATAGTATGGTGACCCTTAAGGTCTTTGATGAGCTTTCTAAATTGAGCCACCTGGTTAGGATCTAAGCCCACGGTAGGTTCATCTAAAATTAGAATGTCTGGCTTTGAAACCAAGGCCTGGGCAATCCCCACCCTTTGACGAAAACCTTTCGATAAGTTCTCAATCAGACGATTTTCTACAGACGCAAGGTCTGTTTTTTCTAAAGCCTCACCAATGTATTGCGTGAGATTGGATTTTTCAACATGACGAAGCTCAGCCACATATTTAAGATAGTCCTTCACACGCATATCCATATAAACTGGAGGAGTTTCTGGTAAGTATCCTATTTGAGTTTTAACTTCCATAGGGTTTTCAAAAACATCATAGCCCCCGACCTGCACAGACCCTGATGAGGGAGCCATAAAACCTGTGATGATTTTCATAGTTGTTGTTTTCCCAGCACCGTTGGGCCCTAAGAAGCCCACAAGCTCTCCGCGGTCCACAGTAAAGTGAATGTCTTTAATGGCAAATCGATCGCCATATTTTTTACTTAAAGCTTTCACTTCTATCATGATTGTCTCCATTGATAAAATTTTAAGATATTTATAAATTTCACTCCTAGGGTGTCCCAATTCATTTCGGAGTGATTACAATCATCGTTTTATACCATATTTTGATCAAACATATGACTGAGAGATAAAAAAAACTAGAGAACTCTATTTAAGCTCTCAGCTCCCTCCATCTCACACTAGAATAAAATAACTCCGTTATAAGTCAAAATAGAAGCATATAGTCAAAGACTTAAACTGGATGGTAAATGAATTTTGAATTATTATTCGAGAAGAAAACAGTAAATCTGGGTTGATTTCACCTAGAACATACACTTGAGTCAAGAGGCTCTAGTGACAAATTCGATAAACTCTAAAATTGATAGGCTTAGAGAAATCGGGTTCATTATGTTAGGCATTTAAGGTGTATTGACTAAAGTAGAAATTAAAATACTAAGGTTCCAAGCTAAGGTATTCCTTGAAACTCTAGTCTTTCAAAAAGAAAGACTAGATAAGAAAAGAGAACTATCGATCGCCTAAACCACCACCGCGATTTTTTGCGCCGTTACTCGTTGAATTGTGCCTTACTGAAATAACATTTCTTTCACAGTCACTATAAAAGTGATCTTCAGCACATGCTTCAATAACAGCAAGGGCCGACTTTCCTTTGTACAGCGTCGAAGAATTAGAGTTATTAAAAATTCTAATCTTATAACTCACTCCTGTATCTACAGTTGTAGTACTGCTAAATTTTGCATTAGCTTTATCTTGCGAAGGACTATTTTCAGCAAAAGCTGTAGTCGCAAAAAAACAAGTAACAATAAATAATAATGATTTCATTTACACTCCTTTGTGTTTTATAATTACAGCAGGATAAGTGTTTGGATGTCAAACCTACATTTTAATACTTGCAACAAAATACTGCTAATCAGCAGTTTTAGACATTTTAATTGAATAGCAGTATTTCTTTTACGAATAGTTAAAACCTTTAAGTCTGTTTCAAACACACTTGTCCTAAATATTTATTGAACACATTTTAGATACCGTACAACTTTGAGTATTGCGAAAAAACCTTACCTCCATGAGATTAAAATTCAAGCAACCCCTGGAGATAGGACTTTTTCACAATACTAAAAGTTGTATGATATCTAATACGCTCTATTTTTTATGAGCACTTTTTTATCAAATTTAATGTGTTTAGAGACTAATTTGCTATGGCAAGTGTTTAAGATTCACTCATTTAAGTTTGAAAAAATATATGATATCTGAGCACATAACCTAGAGCCTATTCCTATGCGCTAAGACTTTAATCAAAGACTTTTAGTTCAGTTTTTTGTCCACAAAAATTGAGCTCTATTAACCTTACCAAAAGTCACTCGTCCGAGACGATCCCCTTTAATGGGGTGGACTTGACCACAAAGGGTGTACCACACCTCAAAGCTAATTTTTGGGCTGGTCTTTCTTTTTTCAGAAGTGCCTTCTTCGAACAAAAATAAACTAAACTCTTTAAGTTCTGCATCAGTGAGCTCTTTATTTTTATTTAAAGCCACAACCAAATGGGCTGAGGCTTCATCTTTAAGATGTATCCAGAGATACCAGGATTTAGCTTGTCGTAAGAGCTCTAAATTGTCTTTTCCAGATTTCCCTAGATATCCTACCCACGGGCCAACCTGTATTTTTTTAAATCTCAGGTTTTCACCTTTTTTATTTTTAGAACGAAAACTTTGAGGCTGGCGTGGCTGAGCCGCTTTACCTGAGCCCTTAAAGTTGTAATTTTTAATTTCATCTTCGAGGATCTCTAAACGCTCCCGGGCTCCTTGGATTTTTTGATCTTGTTTAGAGGCTTTTTTAAACAGTCGAGCGACGAGATCAAAGGGCTCAAGACCTGGGGCTAAAAGCTCACTGTATTTTTTTGCGGCAAGGTCAAAGTCATCTCTAAAGAGTTCTGCAATTTTTTTATAGTCATACTTCTGGGCTAAAAAAAGATCACTTTCTATCTTATCCTTTGTTTTGAGTAACCGGGTGAACGCCTTCTGCGTGTTAATAGGCTTGCTCTTTTGCGAACCTTTCCACTCAGCTTCAATCTCTGCCAAAGATCTGTGCTCGGTCATAGTCTTAGTTTGCCCCAAAGGGAGATCCTTTGGTTTGTGAAAATGAATTTTTTTATCTCCGTGGTAGACAGACAGATTAACGAAACCCATGATCATAATAAACTCAAGGCTCAACTGATTTTCTAAAGTTTTAAAACCCAGATTGATCACACGCCCCTGATCTTTGACTCTACAAACATGATCTAAGTACATGCCCACGCCGTGGCTTCTCAGGTAGAGTCCTAGGGGTCTTTTGATTGAGGCACTGTACTTTCTAAACACCTCTTTGCGGCACTCAAAATAAGGAAGAGAAGACTTTAAGAAGAACTCTAGAACATAAGCCTCATTGTGCCAAAAGCCTAATTTAATGCTTCCTGCACTGATATCTATCTTTTGAAGCTGTGCTCCAGACAATACTTTAAGCTCTTTGATTTTTAAGTCGATCTCCAGACTATTTAAAGCTTTCATGGCCCTTCCTCTTAGCACATCAAAAAAAGTGCACAACATCAGTTATATAATTGGCAATACTTTGTTTTTGTTTCATGATGATCGAATGAAAGACAAATCACAAGATCAAAGCCCTTGGCCCCAACTCCATCAATGGAGACAAGACGCTGAAGAACAGATTCCTAAGTACTCCGACGCTGCCACCTTAGCCACCGTTGACCCACAAGGGAAGCCTCACAGCCGGGTCATATTAGTCAGGTGGATACGAGAACCTTATCTCTATTTTTTCACTAATTTTGAGAGCCCCAAAGCCCAGCATATTTTAGCCAACCCAAACGTCAGCCTCAACTTCTATTTTAAAGAGTTCGATCGCCAACTCAGAGTTTCTGGAATCTGCATGAAAGCCAGCCCTGAGGAAAGCAACGAGTACTGGGGTGGCCGAAGCCGGATGAAGCAAATCCATGCCCTGGCGTCAAAGCAAAGCTCTGTATGCACCAGAGAAGAGTTTGACCTGAAAGTGTTCAAGTTCCAAAAAATGTACTCTGACTCACAAAAACCTATACCACGACCTGACAACTGGGGTGGCTTTAAAGTAGCCCCCCATACTTTTGAGTTTTGGACAGAAGCTGAAGCCCGATCTCATAAACGAGAACAGTATAAAAAAAATGACCAGCGTTGGGCTGTGGAGACATTAGCTCCCTAAACTCGGAGCTTTCCTAACTTCAAAACTAAAAAACTAATAGCCTATTAATCCGTAGATTTTACGTGATTGCACTAGGGCGTGTCCCGAGCCTTGAAGGCTCAGGCTGGGGGCCGCCCCCAATTTCAGAAGAGAAGCTTTCAGTTTGGTTTAAACTCTATAACTTTAAGGAAACTTCAGGCAAAAAAAAAGCCAACTTGTTTATGTTGGCTTTTTTGCGTTTACAAAGTAAATAAACTTTATTTTTTAGGAGCTGGAGGCTTTGGCGCTACATCATCTGTTACACTCAGGAGTTCTACTTCAAAAGTCAAAACGGCACCTGGAGGAATCACTGGTGGACGACCACGGTCTCCATAGGCCGCTTCAGATGGGCAAGTTAACTTGGCCTTTCCCCCTTCTTTCATTAACTGCAAGGACTCTACCCAACAAGGGATTAAACCCATTGGTCCTGATTTCAAAGGAAACTTCACTGGCTTTTTTCTGTCGTAAGAGCTATCAAATGTTTTTCCGTCTTTAAACATTCCTTTATAGTGAACTTCAACCACTTTATCGATAGCTCCGTTTTTACCTTTTCCTTCAACAAGAGTTCTAAAAATCACACCATTGGCGATTTTCTTGGCTCCATCTTCTTTAAGCATTTTTGCTAAATAAGGCTTAGAGGCTTCTTTTTCTTTAGCCGCTACTTTTTTAGATCTTTCGTCTCTGAATTTGGCTTTAAGCATGGGAACAGTTTTTAAATCCACTTTGGATTCTTTTCCTGCAAGACCTTCTTTAACACCCTTGAACCAGGTGTTTAGTTCGCTGCTAGAAAGGTCGTAAGCCATTAACTGACGTCCGGACTCATAGCCCATGGCATTAAGTGTATCTTTTGTGGAGGCGCCCTCTGCTTTAGGAGTGGCTTTATCGGACTTTGAACCTGAGTTCATTTCTTTTAACTTGTCACATGAGCTCAAACTCAACATCAGAAAAAGGCTTAAAACTAATTTCATATTATTTCTCCTAAAGGGATATTTTTTAAAAACTTTACTCAAATTATGTTTACTTTGAATTCAAACAGGGTCAAGCCAGAAGTCTTGAAGCCCTGTAAAGTTTATAGGAATTATAGAGTAGAAACAATTAAACGTACTATCTATTTAAATCTTTGGCAGGATCTGGAGATGTGTTCGGCCAGGTTCCTTGAGCATAGCTCGCTTGATCCATTTGTGTGTAAAAACCCGGAGATGTTGGGATCAGTCGATTATAGGATTTCACGAGCTGTTGAATCGGCCATTTATAGTTCTCAGATTCTGGTTTAATTTTATAAGCTTTTGTAATCGCTTTTTTAGCCAAATTATTGTTTAGATAGGTATAATCATCTTTAACTAAATCTGTATTGCCAAAGTAGTCATTGAGGATTACAAATTTGTCTCCATCTTCTTTTTTAACTGAATGAATGGTGTGCATGAATTTCTTAAAATCTGTGAGACCTCTTATGGCATATAACCAAGGATGG
This sequence comes from uncultured Bdellovibrionales bacterium, assembly GCA_937936325.1. Taxonomy (GTDB): domain Bacteria; phylum Bdellovibrionota; class Bdellovibrionia; order Bdellovibrionales; family UBA1609; genus CALGWV01. Next base: position 10,529 of record CALGWV010000020.1, read on the forward strand.
TTATGTATATTGGCCGGATCTAACATATCCCCTTCTGTAAAATGCTGAGTAAAGTAATAAAAATTTTCTCTAACTACAATACGATCTTCTAGTTTTTCGCCCTTGACTGCATTACAACTCGCAAACCCAGACTCTGAAATAAGCTTTTGAATTTTAGCCTGTTGACTAGGATTTTGGCCTCCAAGCTTATCCATAGCCAAATTTATATGACTATCAAAATCCGTAAGTAAATCTCGCTCATAGGAGGTATAAAGTGGATTCCACTTCACAATAAGGCATTCTTGATAGCTTGTAAGCTCTAATGAAAACTCTGTATTTTGCATCACAAGGTATGTCCCTTCAGCAATGCTGAGACCTTCATTATAGTTATAGTTCTTGCCTTGTTTTGTTGAATGCTTGGTTAACAGTGGGATCCCAATACCCTTGCTATTATCTGTACCCAAGTAACGACTATGACTGATCCCCATATTCTCTGCCACATTGATATTCATGGACTTTCCACCACGGTAATAGTATCGGCCAGTTTTATGAACTTTAAGTTTTCGTTCGATATTTAAGGCGTAACCCATTTCCTCCGATGTCAGTGTCTGACAGTCGTGCAGAAGCTGATCTAAGATTATTGCTAAATCGGAGCTTGCCTTTAAATTTAGACTTTTATGTATGAACTTTGTGAGTTTAGGACCCAAAACTCCATTTATAAAAATGTCACAAACAAAGTTACGTTGTTCTTGATTAAAGCTAAAGCCCATCAAAGAAGGGGGAATATCATCTTCATTCATTTTTCCAGCTGTCTGGCTACTAACTTTGCTTTGCGTCTGAGCAGTTTGCTTTTTTCCAATTCTCTTCTTTTCACTTTCAGGTATTGTAATTAAGTTTTTAAGAGCATCCTTCAAATCAGATTGAGTGCGCACAACAGAAACCTTAGCTTGCAGCGGATGGGGTTTATTCTCATCTGATCCAAACATTTTATTGAACGTCTTTCTACTCCAGGTCTGTGGTTGAGCATTATCTTCATCAATGAGACTTTGAAAATGTTGATTTGAAACCTCAACTCTATCTTTATAATTTTGATATAGTGAATCAAAGTTCTGTACTGCTGAATGGTTTTTATTCCACTGATATTTGTTGCAGACACGTTTATCTTTCGAGTTTTTATCTAAACACTCAAAATATTCAGGCCGATCTTCCGGCCTAAAAGAAATATAATCTAAATTATTAGAGTCTAAGAATAGCCCCATTTTTGAAGCTAGATTATTCACAGTTTTTTTATAATTTTGATTGTATTTAAACTGCTCTTCTATACCTGGACGCCAGCTGCCATAGGTACAAGCTCCAGTAGCGTCTCTTGGGACAGAGTCCAAATCATGCTTTTGCTTCGTTTGAGGGTCATAGTCTTTAACCCCATCCTTATTCATAAAACAATTACTATAAAAGCTGAGACTTTGAACATATCTCATAGATCCATGGTACTTACTGCTTTCGTAGCTGAAGTTTTTAATAGGTCCGTATTTTGATTCCAAACTGTTGTTTCTAGAAGTATTACAGTCATCGGTGGCACAAGCTGACTCTCCTAGAGTGTCCGTAGGACGCAGACTTCCACCATTGGTGTTTAACAAAAATGTAATAGGTCCCACAAAGGTACGACCCACCAGATCTAAATCTCGATCCACTAAGATATTCAAATCAGAAACATCAGATAAGGCCACTTGGCCAGTAAAGTCATTGAGTTTTATCTTATCTAAATTAGCTTGAGTTGCCAGCTCTTCTACCATAAAGGTGAGACTTGGTATAACCGGGGCTTCTTTTGCTGAACCGGGAGCAATAAGCTTATCCATAGACAAAGCGTTTGTATCTACACCTACTAAATCAATTTTATTGTTGAAAGGCATATACATAAAACTCACAGGGTCCACAACTGGAGCTTCTCCCATCAATGCGGCATAAGGGAGTTGTGACTTATCTCCAGTGTCCTTTGGAATACATTTTGAAGGACTCACTTTATCTGCAAACTCAATTTTGTTCTCAGTTCTTGTAATACCTTGATCCTTCTCACAGTATGTCACTTGAGACTCTACCGAGTCTTCGTTGTTGCTTCTGAAAGTTTCTACTTTAGCATCGTATCCTCGCACCGCTTTTTTCTTTTTAATTAAAGCTGTTTCAGCTTGCGCCGCCAAAGCTTCTGCTGTTGCCTCCAACTCGTCTGGAGTCGCAATATCGAGATATCTATAATTTTGATTAAATGTATGTTGCTTGCAATTTTTACAGGACTTCATTTTAGAAATTTCTTTCATGAGTTCAGATGTATTTACATTTGAATTTTGAAGCATTCTTACCAGAGGATCATCAGAATGATGATCTAGGATATAACCATACAAACGATCATACTTTTTCTCTAGTAATTCTTTAATTTGCTCTTTGAGCTTAACCTGCATCGATCCCATCGCACGGCTTACTTTTGAGGTTTCGAAAAACTTCTTAAATGTCGCCAAATCTTTAAGCAAAATATAATCAGGGAGACTCAAAGCAAACTCATCAATTGTTTTTTGAACTGCAGAGAAAAATAATTTCTTATCCAAAGGGCCCATAGAGCCTAAGACTTCAGAGTTCTTTGAATTTTTTCTGAGCCCAAACACCTCTTCAAGAATAAATTTTGAAACAAGATTTGTAATCTGGAGCCGCATTTGATTCACAGGTTCAATTTGCAAGAACAATAATGAACGTATTCTCATAAGCCTAAGATCATCGATTTCAAATTCAATGGGAGTGATGACTTTCCCGCCATTGACGCGGACTAATTTTTTAACATAGGACATGAAGCGTTTTTTTCTAGGATCATCAGAGTCTAACAATTGATCCTTAAATCGATGTGGTTCTTGACACCCGGCAGGCAACTGAAGAACAGACTTGCTTAAATCATTACATTCAAGCAAAGGAGTCCCATCACTTTTCAAGGGGCTAAAAATCATTTCTGGATCATGAGTATTCCCCCCAGGATCACCTGAGCTTAAACGCACACCACGAGCCGCAGGGTCCACATAATCTTTGAGCATGGCCACTTTTAAAAGATAAATTCCATCACGGAGGTATTTAACAGAGTTCACCCCTTCTAAAATTGAAGAGTATCTTAAAACACTAGGTGTAAAGCTTAAAAGCACTGCTTTTTTCACTTGAAGGTTCATATGCTCATCAATATCGTAACGAAATCTCAGAGTTTCATATTTATAATTAGGTATAAAAAATCTCGGTGGAAGTTTAGGTCTTTTTTGTATCTCTTCAAATAATGATTTAGGAAAAATAAGCTCATCTTTGGCAAAAGTTCCGTATTTTTCATCCCAAGGGTTAAAGTACACAGACCTTTGATAGACCTCTAAATTTCCAATGTCTGTTTCAGGTTTTTTTGCTAACTCTAAAAGCTTTTTTTGAACTTCAATATTTTTTTCTGCAAAGTTTTCAGCAGTGAAGTTACCCTCGAATGGGAGGACAAAATATTTTCGCTCCACCATTTTTTCTTTTTTATAATACTTGTGAGTGATCTTATCAAAAAGAAATAGATTCCCCTTCGCCTTAGTATAGTTAGGCCCACCAGCTTGCTCCATTCCTTTTGTTACATGGACTAATTCCCACTGAGTTTGGTCTTCAGGGTGATCCAGGTTCGTGTGAACAGAGTAGACTTCAAATCTTTTATTATCCAAAAGCGCAAAACCGTTTCTCAGCCCATCTCTGAGTTTAATGTTTTGACTAAAAATCACTGTTCTTTGAGTTGCAGTTTCCCCAGACTCAATCGTCAGAAACTTCATTCTAAATGGATCCATGAGGTATCTTTGAGTTAATGCCAAACTCCCTTCATCGAGGAGTTGCTTGATAGCCTCATCACTTTTTTGAGCATCTCGGACATAAGCTTCCAAGTCGAAAGTATTATTTAAAGAAGAGTGATTGAGGCTGTCATCAAAATAGCTTTTTGGGTCAGTAAGATCACCATTATCTGAAAGGACTTGAAGGTTCGATTTCTTTCCAAAAAATTGCGAGTAATTTCCTAAGCGGTACAAGCCCTCAAAGGCTTTAAGTCCGTCATACCTAAGCCATATTTTTTGGCCTAAGTTATTTACACCCTGGTAAACAGGGTCCAACCTTAATGCAAGAACAATATCACCACTTGATTTTTGAAAAGGAATTTCAAAGTCCAAGCGAGCATCTAATTTTTGGTTGTTGTGTGAAACAAGCTTAGCCTTTACACCAGGGTTTAATATCACTCGCTGCCCATCAGAACGACCGATCAAATAAGCACTGAGCTTAAATGTTCCTTGATCTATAGGATGAAGCTTGTCGTTGATCGGGTCGTTAGATGGATAATACTTTGAATTTAAAACGAAATTTAAATCTAAACTAAAGCTCACTGTATCAGGTAAATGAGGCACAAGCTTGGGTTCACTTAAGTCTAAAGAATGATCCTTAAGCTCCACATAGTTTTGAGTTATAGGCTGCAGGCAACTTGTATCGGCTCCCGCTGGAAGAAGACCTGAAAGAAGTTGTTCATGACTTAAGCCATTACAATTATCAGAGTTTAAAAAATAAACTTCATTATTTTTCTGAAATGCAGGATTTATAAGATCACCTACAGAGCGAGTTGTATCCACAATTCGGTTTCTATTTATGGCATTATCCACAATAGAAACATAATTATTAGCATCAAGCTTAGAGACTACAATAGAGGACTTTAGATCTTTTTCTTCAGCATCTTGGCACCTTAAGGCCTCAGCAAAACTCTGACTCGTTGTATTTTGTAATTTCAATAGTTCAGATTTGAAAATTCCACTTGTATTTTCAGAGGTGACAAGGGACTGAAAGGGGTCTTCATTCGAATTATAAAAATCTTTTGACGCCCAAGGGTTTATTCGTCCTAAAACTACTTTTTGGCCTCGGAAATAAGCCCCCTTACCTCTTAAAAATCTTTTAACAGGAATATACTTTGTGACTGGACAAAAAGGGTTTATGTAATGTCTCTCATGCCACACGAGTTTGTTCTTTCCAATAATTCTAAATGAAGTGCTTACAGGTTTTTCCTTTAATGCAAAAGGAGCTGTCTTTAAAACCTCAAGAACACCCTCAGGGTTTGTGACAATAGAGCTTGTATCTAAATCTAGAGGCTCACCGTCTTCATTTAAAACCTCAAAGTCGTGACCTTGAAAATTATCCCCTTTAGATACAGAAGTTAAATCAACCACAAACCTGAGATAAATTTGATCCTGGACACTCCAGTTTTGGTAATTAATTTCTGAATTTCCGACTTGGGATTTTGGAGTTGTTAAAAATTCAATATTAAATTTAGCAACATCAAAGTTGCCGTTTTCGGCAAAAGTGTTTTGAGCTTTATATGAGACTTTCTCCTCTGCTTTTCTAGGAGAACAAGACAGAACCAAATTAAAAATAAGCACGAGCCAAATAGCTTTTAGAAACGTCATAAGGCCCCCCGTGTTGTGATTCTCTGTGATATCGATTTTGTGTTGTTTGTCTTTTTAGTTTTAAAGAAAGATTGATAGGCTGTTTCAAGGCCTATTGCAAAATAGTTTTTATCGTAAAGTTTTCCAAAGTCTTCGTCGTTAATCAAGTAAGTTTGATTAAATTGAGCCCAGACTTTAAAGCGTGCAGGTATAATTTCTAAAGAGATCTTTCCTAAGTAAGCTTCTCTATTGTTGTGACCAAGACTACCGGAGTTATAATTTGAAGGAACAGCATCAGATTCCGTAAAGTAGGTTCCACCAGTAAGCCCTAAACCTAAACTTTGACTTAACCTATAGTAAGCACTGGCTTCTATGTTTTGAGCACGGCCTCTTTTTTCAAGGCCAGGCTGATTGAGTTTAGAGTTTCCAAGATTATCTGAAACCCGATAAGATGCTTTAAAGCCTAGACGCGGACTAAGCTGGTATCTTAGATTAGCCCCAGCCACTAGACCTGCAAATTCATAAATAAAAATGCTATTCGATGCGAAACCTTGAACTTGATTTCCACGAAAATTGGCTTGCTCCGCTAAAGCTGAAGGAAGGTTTTCATATTGGAAATACCCCCCTGTTACAGAAACACAAAATCTACAGTTATTTTTTTCATATATTAGAGTCAGCAAAGCAGAAACAAACTGGGGTGTCTCTTCTTTTTCACGAAGATCTGTTCCCAAAGTATAAGATGTCGGAATTGTATATTGAGCATAAGCATTAAGTATAAAATCAGTGCTTAAATTAAATTTTAAATTTAGTCCTACGCCGGGAAAGGCTCTTCCATTTGAAATAAAATTCGGAAAAGAGAAAATTCGGCCTTGGTTAAGAACCCCAGCAGTGAGTAACACACTTCGATCACCTAAAACCTTGTAGTCGAGACTGGCGTGCTTGAGGTAAATTGCTGACTCTGGTCCGGATTCAAATCGTTGTTGAACACGCCCACCGACAAAGTTCAAAGCCGCAGTACTGTTAAGTTCGAGTTGGTCTATAAGTCTGTATCTCAGTTTAAGTTTAGCCTGAGCTCTATATGTCAGACCACTTTCAACCTGGCTTTCAAAGTTCTCTCCGCCAAGATCTAAGTTCCAGAATAAATTAATAGGAGTGTTTGAGTCATAGAGACCATTATTATATAGGGAGCTAAAGCTCGTATTTTCATAAGCTAAAGCTCTCTTAGCCCACGTCGTAGGCGTCAGCAGCAGAAGCATTACAAAAAAACTGATCTTATCCATTATTAGTCCCATGTAATATGATATACAAGAATCATGCGAGAAAATAAAAACAAAATTTCAATATTTTTCAGTAACTTACTAATTTCAATTCCTTTGAAACTGTCGATTAAATGGTCACTTGGCCAACTATAAGTTCTACGCTAGTCCCAAACCAGGACTTATGTCTCGTAAAAAAATCAAATATGAGTATTGGACGGTTCATTGAAACTGACAAGAGTTTCAATGTTAAGATCAATTCAAGATTAAAAACACAGCAAATAAATACTTATGTTACACCCAGGGCAATTTAAAAGTCTGTAGAGCCAAACTAAAACTTAAATTGTAATGACTGGCCCTCATTAATAATGACTTTTCTTCTCGGTTTGAGATCAAAACCTAAATTCCCAGCATTCATATTGAGTTTTATAACTAAAATCTTTTAAAAAACTGATCATAACTTAAGAAGTTGATGAGATTATTTCAACCCGAAGTGACTCACATTTTAGGGAATACTCCAGCACCTGATCCGTGGATAAGCGGTGGTAAAAATCCATGTCGCCCTCCCCCAGCGTGGTGCTCAAAATGTTTCTCCCAGCTTACCGGTGAGTCGGCTTCAGAAGAAATTTCTGGGCTAGACACTGCTGATGCAGGTTTGATAGGTTGCCCTTGCCGCTTACCCGCCGGACTGAGTCCTGACTGGGCCTAATTTTGTATTACAAGAATCCACTGTGACCTAAACATGACAAACAGCAAGATTAAAAATTTGTATTCAATTTATTTTCCAAGCAATATATCCAAATGTCAGACAACTCGATTTGGTACTGGCATCAACTTTGGTGCTGGCACCAAAGAAAAATTGGAGCAAAACTATGGCACAAGAATTTAATCCTTTAAGACAGCTTCCTGATTCTGAAAATTATGGCCCCAAAGATACACTTGTTATCTTTGGTGAAGTCTTTGACGGAGGCTATGTCAACGGAGTGATTGCAGAGGCTCAAAAAAAGTCTATGAAAATTATTTACTCTAATGTGGGCCGCCGCAACAAAGAGCTAGAGCTCTGTTCCTTAAATTCTGATGAGCTTAAAGAAAAAGCTCAAACCCCTATGATTAACGTGCCTTTAGAGTGTGGGTTTGATCTTGCTCCTTCAAAAAGTGGCACCACTCCTGTTGATCAACTCAAACCCGTTAAAATGAAAGAGTGGAATTCAGCTAAACTCGATTGGACGGCCATTGAAGAGTCCCGTTCAGCAGGAAAAGCAGACTTTCAAAAAAGAACCCGGGCCTACCTAGATGAACTTCAGCAACATCTGTCCCCTGAAGGACACCTTGTCTTTTGCCATACTATGGCGGGAGGAATACCTCGAGCTAAAGTCATGATGCCCACAATGAACCGCATCTTTAAAGGCTCTGGGGATCGATTTATGTCATCAGAAGAATTTTGGAAAAGCGAACTAGGACAACTCTGTGAAAAATCATTTTTAGATGTGACAGCTGAAAGTTTTCAGGTGCTTATTGATGAAACAGAGACAATCAGAACTGAGTGGACTCATAGCAATAAAAAAGTCAGCTACCTGGCTTTTGGATATCATGGCTGCGAAGCCTTAGTAAATGACACTTATTTATGGCAAAGCTATGCTCCGTATTTACAAGGTTGGGCCAAACTGCGTTTAGAAGAAATCGCCTCCCAGGCCATGTCAAAAAATGTTAATGCTGGGGTATTCAATGCTCCAGAAATTCTAACAAATTCAAGCAGTGTCTTCTTAGGCGTTGAAGTCTGTCTTTACCCTCTCTTATTTGCACTTCAAAAAGAGGGTGCTGAAAATCATGACGTCTTTGCTAAAGCCAAGGAACTCCTTAAAGACGATGCTTCCTTAGAAGACATCAGAAAAATGTCTGAAGACTACTTAAACTCTGACAGCTCCAAAAGTGTGAGTGACTTTCCTAACTGGCCAGACCATAACCATCCTGAGCAAATGTCAGAAATGAAAGTCACCTCAGCAGCTCTTATTGATTTACATAAATCCTCTAAGGAGCTCATCACAAAAGAACTCAGTGAAATTGTGTTTTCAGCCACGGGTGCATTAATGCTCAATAAATCCTGGGAACTCGAAGCCCCAGTTTGGTGGGTCGGACATGATATTGTCGCCAAACATTGTGCCGCGCAACTGAATTAGAGACTCCAAAAAAATCACATTGTTTTCATCCTCAGTAAAAAAATAGGGCGTCTATAATTATCAGTAGCCCCTAGCTTTTCTTCATTTTTTTAAAGATTATAAATTATGGATTTTAAAATTTACAATCATCTCTCTCGTAAAAAAGAACTTTTTGAACCTTTAGAAAAGAACAAAGTCAAAATGTACTGTTGTGGCCCCACGGTTTATGGCTTGCTCCATGTGGGTAATTTTAGGGGTTCAGTTTTTTACAACCTCCTTAAGAATTGGCTGGAGCACTTAGGCTATCAAGTGACCTACTCTTATAACTTCACTGACGTTGACGATAAAATACTTAAGAGAGCTGCCGAGGAAAACAAATCTCCGAGAGAGATTGCGGAGTTTTACATCAAGGAATTTAAAAAAGATTTTGAAGCCTTAAAGCTAGCCTCCCATGATCTTAACCCTCGGGTCACTGAGACCATGGACGAAATCATATCTATGATTACGAGGCTTATTGAAAAAAAGAAAGCCTATGCAGTTGATGGAGATGTGTTCTTTTCTGTGGAAAGCCTTTCTGATTACGGTAAACTCAGTGGACGTAAAACTGATGAACTTAAGGCTGGCGCAAGAGTGGCTGTTGATGACAGTAAGCAGAGCCCTTTAGACTTTGCTCTTTGGAAAAAAGCCAAGCCTGGAGAAGAATCCTGGCCCTCTCCATGGGGCGAGGGGCGACCGGGCTGGCACATTGAATGCTCTGCCATGAACTCTAAACACTTTGGGGAACAGATCGATATTCATGGTGGGGGCTTAGATTTGCTTTTTCCTCACCATGAAAACGAAAGAGCTCAGAGCGTAGGCCTCCATGGCCATGAGTACGCCAAATACTGGTGCCAACACAATTTATTTACGCTTGGAGGAGCAAAAATGTCCAAGTCTGTGGGCAACCTCATTACTATGAGAGAGTTCCTGGATCGCTACCCCGCTGAGGTCTATAAATTTTTAGTCTTAAGCTCACATTATAGATCAGAGGTCGAATTTTCAGAAAAGTCTTTAAAAAACAGCATTGTGGGCTTAGAGCGTATCTATGATTCTCTTCAAAGTGCTGAAGAAGCTCAAGTAAATCCTAAAAACCATAAAGACGAAAAGCTAGTTTTGGATTTTCAAAATGAGCTGAAAAATTTAGATCAAAGTATTCATGAGCACCTCAGCGATGATGTAAACTCTTCTCTAATGATGTCTGAACTTTTCAAAGCCGTACGACTTTTTAATCGAAGCGTTCAAAGCCTTAAGAAAAATCAAACTCTTTCTGATATTGCAAAATCATACCAAAACTTTATTCTAAAGTGGGGAAAACTCAGTTCTTTGTTTCAAGAAGACGCCATAGCTTTCTTAGCTGAAATTCAGAAATTCTGGATTGCTGAAAATAAAATCGACTCAGCTGAAGTGGAGCTTCTTATAGAAAAACGTAAAACGGCTAAAGCTCAAAAAGATTTTAAACTCTCTGACGAAATCCGGAACTCACTACAAGCACAGGGAATCGAAATCCAAGACACAGCCCAAGGAACCACTTGGCGAGCTGTGGCTCTTGAAAAATCTGGAGAATCATAATGAAGATGAGCTCTTTTCTTTTAGTAAGCCTATTTCTAACACTTGGAGTAAAGACGAGTTATGGCCAATGCCGAGCTATTAAGGAATCTGTAAAGCTACATTGGACTGGTTATAAGTTCACCACCAAAACTCCTGTATCTGGACAGTTTACAAAAATCGGATTTACTAACCCAGTCTCTGCAAATTTAACTGAGTGGCTTAGGCAACTGAATTTCAAAATAGACACGACCAGCCTCATTTCTGGAAATGAGGTTCGAGACGCAAAGCTTTTAAAATATGTTTTCAACACACTTTTATCTAAAAACCAAATTCAAGGACAAACATTAAGTGTCTTAAAAACAACTCCTTTAGCGGGAACCAGCCGAGTTGAAATAAATTTAAATTCAAAACAACGCATTAAATTAGACTGGGACATTAAGAAAAAAAACAACAAAGTTCTGCTCACCGCTATAGGTCGAATCAACTTAATCACACACGGCATGGGGCAAAACTGGAGTGATATCCACAGCCAGTGCCTTTTGCTTCACACAGGAACAGATAAGGTGGCCCAGACATGGACTGACGTAGAGGTTAAAATCACAGCTCAAATGACGAAGGCTTGCTTGTAAGCAGAAGACTAAAATCTAAAAATTGAGAACCCAGAAAATCTAAGTATTACAGTATAAAAGCAAAAAGGCCCCGACTTCATGTCTAGGGCCTTTAATTTTTTTATTATGAACCTTGCTCTTTTTATTAAGGCTTGATGTTCATTGTTTTTGTTCCCGGAGTGTTAGGCACTTCTCCATAAGTTTCTCTTTCATAAAGAAGCTCACCACGAGTCGGGGGAAGTTTGAACTTTCCAGGGTTATTGATTTGATAAGTATAGGTGATTTTCTGAGTTCCAGTAAAAGACCTGAGATAAACCTTGAGACCTCTTTCTGAAGATACACCCAGATCCAAGGATCTGGGTGTAAACCTTCTATACCAACCCTCAGTCTAATTCTCATTAAGTCTTCATTTTCTTTTGGGTTTCATCAAATTTATTTTTTATTGCAGAATCTAGACTTCTTTTAAGCCAAGGCGTTGAATGTTGTTTTGCATGAACTCTACTCATGTTTATAGCTATTTCATGCTCTTAGAACAAAGGAATAATTTTGAAGAATTTCATTTTATTAACAATACTCCTCTTCTCACAAGCTCTTATTGCCTCTGAGATTTTTGTTTATGCCACTCAGATCGATGAGCTTGAAGACCTTTTTAACAGGGAAAAAATCTCGTCAACGAAACTCACAGAAATGCAGTACAGCGATGTCCACCGCGCCCTAAGGTCTACACCCGGACTTTATCTCCAAGAAGAAGATGGCTTTGGCTTAAGACCTAATATTGGAATGAGGGGCACCTCACCTAAGAGAAGTAAAAAAATCAGTATCTATGAAGACGGTGTGCTTATGGCGCCAGCTCCTTACTCTGATCCCGCAGCTTATTTCTTTCCAAATATTTTAAGAACGGAAGACATCAATGTTTACAAAGGAGCTTCTACATTGAGATTTGGACCCAACTCTATTGGCGGGGCCTTGAACTTTAAAACGAGAGCTCTCAGCAACAAAAATAAATTTCAAGCTAAACTCACTTACGGTCTGATTAAAAAATACAGTTTGCTGGCTAATGTAGCTTCCACCTCACGGCTTAAATCTCTTGTAGAATATAACGGCAATAGCTCTGATGGTTTTAAAGAGCTCAGTAATGGGCAGCCCTCAGGATTTACTAAACATGATGTTTTATTAAAATCTCAATGGACTCTACTTAAAAAAGCAAAAATCACCCATGATCTTAAACTCAAGCTTTCTTATTCCAATGAGAAATCCCATGAGTCCTATCTGGGCCTCACACCTGACGACTTTGACTATAAGCCTTATCAAAAATATTTAGGGGCCCAAAAAGATCTAATGACCTGGACTCAAAAGCAGGCGAGCTTGTCTTACAATATTGATTCCAAAAATAAATTCAGCTCCAAATTGTACATACATGAATTTGACCGAAGTTGGGATAAATTCAAAGGCTTTCACAAGCAGGGTCTTTCTTTAGAGCAACTGACAAACCCCAGCCACTCTGAATTTAAGCCTCACCTACTTTCAGTTCTTAAAGGGGT
>CALGWV010000021.1 GCA_937936325.1 uncultured Bdellovibrionales bacterium
GGCCGAAGGCTCAGGGAAAACAAGCATTAAAGATAGAAAAAGGTTTTATGAAATTGCACTGGCTTCTCACAGAGAAACACAGTGCTTGATAGAGCTCATAAATGATCAGAAACTGGCCGAAAAAGCCGATCATTTGGGCGCTTGCCTGTTTCAGCTGGTCCGAGCTCTGAAAGCTCAGGCAAGGGGCTGCCCCCCAATTTCAGAAGAGAACCAAAATTATATGAAGGTACAAAAAGAGTTCACTCCTTTCATGAAGTTGTGTGACTCCTGATCAACTTGAATAAGAAAATACATGCGGACAACTCAAACTTGCAGCTTTTAAGCCTGTCTCAATATGATTTTCTTTAACAAAGGAATCACAGTTTGTGTTTCTCTTTGGGAATTTATTTTAAAAACATGTTGAAATAAAACACAGTCTTTGATGTCACTCAGAACTCGTCCGTTAAACACTTAAGTGAACAACTTACTTTATTGAGTGACTTAACCTAGGACGTGCTATGAAAAGACTTATACTCCAATTCAAATGGCTTTATCTTATTGCGCTAGCCCTGTTTATAACAAACTGTGCTAAAGATTCCGGACTCTCTGAGCCCGTAAAAACTTTTGAGCTTGTATTCGATAGCAATAACAAAGCATTAGACATCATTGCCAGTGATAAAAACGAAGATCTCTCTGACCTGATTGTACGTGATGAACCTCCAGCGGAAGAGGTTCAAGAAAAAGTCACAGAGTCAAAATCCTCTGCACGTATAGAGAAAACTGAAGTGCTTGAAACAGTGAACATACTTGAAGACCCGGAACCAACGCCTGAGCTTATATGCACTAAAAAATCATACACGGTGACTCAAATTAATGGAGATAAATTAACTGATGTGATGAGCTACAAAGGCGGCACTTCCACTGCAATGAACTATAATTACTATAGTTGGTCTGCTCATCCGATTATGGGTCCAGCCCCTAATGATTACGAAGGAAACTTTTTTCTTTATGAAGGATCTGACGGTATGGCTTTAAACTTCTTTTTTAATATTGATGCCGGCGGCTCTTCTCATAATAAAGTGCAACTCGATGTTGAAGTCAAAAACAACACACTCACAGATTCTGTTATTCTTTCTGACGATGCCCTTGAAGTTCAAAAAGTGGACACAGCTAGCCCTGTCTCTTTATATAAAGCTGCTATGGAGTATTGGTATAATACTGATGGTGCTGTCATAGGTCCTTTTGATGGTGATGATCTAGAGATAAAAGTACGAGTTCATAACATTGGTGATACTAAGACCCTAGCTTTTCATGCCGAAGACGGTCGACACTTGGCTCTTAAACAGCAGTCCAACACTTTATACAGTGAATTCTTGATCAAATACGAAGAGCTAAAGACTACGGACTGCAGCTCACAAGATGAGCTTAAAAACGCCCACATTTGCGCCGGCAAACTAGAAAATGAATACAAATCTATTTTAACTGAAACTGACCCAGTGAAACATTATAGACAGAAACTTATAGAGAGAAAGGCAGCCATAGTGAAGCTCATAAAAGAAGATGCAAAGGCTAGAAAAGCAGTTATCGAGTATTATGGTACTTTGCGGACCACACTTAAAAATCAGTACGTGTCTAATAAAGATTCACAACATGAAAAGTATCTATTAAATCTAAAAGCCTGTAATAAAATCGAAGACAACAAAGAAAAGCAAACTTGCAAAAAAGGTCACTCGATACAAAATGAATCCATAAAGTCCACTCTATACAGCACTTATCTAAAGACCAGAGATGCCCTTCACGAAGAAAGAAGAAATGCAATTACAAGCTTCAATAAAAATGCTATTGAAATCAGAAAATCATTAGCGGAGAAACTCTTAAAAGAAGCCCTTGAATCTAGAGCACAGATCACAGATAAACAGATCCAAGTTCATGAAGAGCTCGCAAAAAAAGTGAGAGCTTGTTATAAATAATTTACACGAACCACCTATTTTTATTTTATACTGGGACATTATTTCAAGAGTGTCATTTCAAAGAGGAACTAGGGCATGTCCCGAATTCGACATGCTGGCTTAAAAATACAGATCGTATCCAAAGCTCAGTGAGCGCAGGCCGAATAAATTTTTATCTAGCCATGAGCCTACTTAGAATTTTGTGAGGGCGATCGTTGCTGAGTTTGGATATGAAATGGGTTTTTAAGCCAGCATGTCGAATTCGGGACACGCCCGGCTCTAGACTGAGTCCTTTTTTTTATTGAATAGGAGTCAGCAGGGGCACTCTTTTGTCAATCATAACTTGGCATTGATAAGGGGCAAAGGTGATGTCTTCGGGAGCCATGGCCTTATTCATATACGTAAAATCAATGGACATAATCGTTCTTGATGGATGCCCCCCTAAGTTCATCAGCACATGCCCCATTTCGTGAGCCTCTGTAGAATAAGCTTGGGGATAGTGCTTAAAATCTAAGGCTCTGTGGGAGTACCACATAGTTCCTTGGAGATAGCGCTCCCTGATTTTTTGATGCTTGTATCTTCTGAGTATAGCAAATGCACGAGCGGTATTTCGACTTCTAAAATAAACTTTTTTTTGATGAGGGGAAAGAGATATTACTTTTTCTGCCACACTTGGAAACTCTTCCACGTAAATATTCATTAAAAAATCTGGAAATTTTTGAACCAGACGATTTGTCATTTCGAAAGTCTTTGAATCGCATTTCAAATAGTGACAACCCCTCTCACCCAATAAGCTTTCTCCTTTATAAGAATCTAGCTTTAAAAATACGAGCTCATTAATTTTAATCTTACAATTGAGCAAATGCCTGAGTAGCTTTTGCGTGCGTCGCTTCAATTCAAGTTCAGTCCAACGCGAACTTGAGAAATAGACCACCAAGAGTTTTAAACCATGAGTCGCCTCGTTAGTACTAAATTCGTTAGCAAAGCTTGAGTCTAAAGGATTCAAACTCAGCTCATCTAAAACTCGAATCTCAGCCCCTTCAAAACCCTGAATCTGGAGTTGCTTTTCTAAAGCTACATACCCACGCCTTCCCTCGGGAGCCTGGGCTTGCACAAAACTTTGAAGTAGAAATTGAATGCAAACTACAAGGGGCACTTGTTTAAATAATAGCAAAGAGATACTCCCACTCATTAGAAAATAATGACGCTCATTAGTTCTAAAGACCAAACTCTTTATAATCAAGTCACTCATTAGCACTATTTCTGCTTCAAAACTTGAAATTTAACCCATGCGAGAGCTTCAAGTTTTAGCTGATGAAGAAAAGAATATTATTGGCCGTTACCTTGGACTTCATTCTGGAGTTTCTCAATGGATTGATGATGCAACTGCACCTTATGGACATAGAGAGCTTATTAAAATGGCAACGATTTTTGTTAATTCTGATTTAAATGATAATACAGGAGAAATGGATTGTGAGTATGTAGATGGTGACCTTGATTCTTACAAGTTCCATACTGAGAAAAAGTGTGTTTGGGTTGATCAGTATTCTAAACCTGCTAATAAGAAACCATACTGCTGGTAAGTTTATATTTTATACTTCATAATAAAACATAAAAAAAATGCTCAATTCGTAGAAGCTATCTTATTTCATCAAACAGCTTCTAGACCTGTCAAATTTTTAAGTTCCATATTTTTTAGCATATCCCTTAAGAACTTCCCTCATCATTTTCTGATATTTCGTACCATTTTTATCAGCTAAGTTTTTAAAAATTGAAATCACATCATTATCAAGAACAAGTGTAATTTTCTTTTTTTCAATTTCACTAATGAGCTCGTTTGGCGGTGGCAAAAAATCTGAAACTCTTTTTAAGCTACCTATGGGTTGATCATCGTTCGTTTTCTTTTTCATAATATTTTTTACCTTTTCTCCAATATCCTGCACCGATTATTCTGATTCTATTTTTTCTGTATGTAAACCTGACCGTTAAGACCCTAGAATCTAGAATCTACAAGGCCTAAACAAAAAAATCTTTCTTCAGCTTTGCTGTGCGCTTCATCAGTAGAGATTATTCGATGCTCATCTTGAAACACCTTTGAAGCTGTATAAAAACTGACCTCGTGCTTCAAGAGGTTTTCTTTATTTTTTTCATTGTTTCAAATGAAAATTCCATACTCTGTTTCAATCTTAGATGTTTTCACATTCTTTATCTTAATAAATTGTCTACTTTTTTGCAATATTTTTTGATGTTTAATTTGCAATATTTTTTTAATTTAATCATGTGTGATGGAATTCCAACATTTAAGAAAAGTTAATAATTGAATATATTTTGTGTTTTCTCTATATTTAAATTTATGGCACTTTGAATCCAATATAAAGAGACTTATATTGGATTCAGATCGGATTAATGACACAAATATATTGAGAATTTTAAACAAAATTTATTGCGCTATTTATTAAATTATCAAAAATCGCTTTGCGCTATTTTACACTATATTTTTTAAAATTATTGATAATACTGCATAATTTTTCCTGCTTTAAAACCTGAGCTGGTCCCTCCTATTCTTAAACTCTACTTATTCTAGTTTCTGAATTTGCATTCAATATATATAAAGTATATATTATGTATTATATGCCTCTTTGCTTTGTGTTCAACACTTTTAAAATCTACATCTATTACCATGATCATGGATTTCCTCATTGTCATGCAGTAGATAAAAAAAGAAACAAGGAAGCTAAGTTTAGAATTGATCATATAGAGCTGATCTCATCATTTGGATGGTCACAAAAAGATATAAAGCTCATTGAAAAGTTCATACACCGCAAACAGCCTGAATTAATGGAGAAATGGAATGAGTTCAAAAAATAAAATTACTTTTAGTGAGAAAGACTCTCTCACAGAAAACGACTTTAAATCTGAAAATATTAAAGAAAGAATCAGTATCTTGATCTCTGTTGATGTTTTAGACCAAATTAAAGAGAAGGCTGCACAGAATGGCCTTAAATACCAAACATACATAAACCAAATTCTTTTCAAACACTTAAGAGAACCCTCTATTGATGAAAAACTGGAACTCTTGGCAAAAGAAATATCATCTTTAAAAGCCTCTTAACTTAAAACTCAAAGCTGATTTAAAATGAATGATAAAAAACTATTAGAAAAAAACGATGACAAAAAGACTAAAATTGTATGTGACTTCACCTACCCTATTTATATACAGGCTTGGAAAGAGCATGGACTCCACATCTTGGACTGCGGACATTTAACTGGAGTGTTAGAGGCTAAAGCTGCAAGTTAGGTTGTCCGCAGTCCAATAGCCCTATTTTAAAACTCCATACTTTTATAAAGTACTGGAGTTTTTTATTTTTTAAGCCTCTGATGATTGACCAATTCTTAGCTTCATTTTTTTGTAGTTGACATGGATTTCTTAAACACAAAAAAACCAGCCCTAAGGCTGGCACTCTTATCTTAAATTTTTTGTCCTCTAAACCTAGAAACCAAATAGACTTTCGAGGCTTGTGATTTTTTGATCTTTGACAACTTCTTTTTGCGGCTTAGGCAGTAAAGCATTGCTCGGGCGATTAGGCGTGGACTCTCCTGGCTCTTCCGGTGGACCTGGAGATATCTGATCCTCAATAGTTACACTTGCTAAATTATTATAGCTTATCCCGCCAAGGGTGTAGTTATTAGGGTCTAGAGCTAGAGTTTCTCCCAAAGGCCAGCTGCAATGAGTTTTATTACCCGGATCTATACAGACCTGATTGTTATGAGCGTCTGCAAGTGCTCCCCCTACTGGCACAGACACAGGGTCAAAAGGCAGTGGGTTTACAGGGCGATCCAAGCTCACGCTACTTGTAGGCGGGGTGCTTGAAGGTGCTGGAGTCCTTGGAGGAGTTGGAGTGCTAGGCGAATTTGGAAGGACTAGAGGAGAAGCAGTAGGTGTTGATGGAGCCCCAGGTCTGACAGCCACTTGTACTGGTGGTGCGGGATTGGACGTTCCTCCTGCAACAACAATGGGGTTACCAATTTTAACACAAGCTTGAGTTGGACAATTAGGGTGAGATTTTTGATTCAAGCCTAAACGATAACCACTTTTGCAGCTTGTCGGCTCTATGTTTGAAGAGCAAAGCAGCACTGAAGCTGTTTCTGTCACGCCCCCTCCAACACCTGAAACAATTGCAGGTGTTGGGCAGTCTTTGCCATCACGGCCACAGGCCTCCCCTTTTGGCTCCTCTGAGCTTGCAACAACAGTTTTTGCCACAGGAGTCTCTTTTTTATTCTTCTTACTTTTATTTCTTCTGCTGAGCAAGAAAAGACCGCCGGCTAATGATGTGACAAGAGCCAAGCCCACAAGAGTTTGCCCATAGCTTAAACCTAAAGAGTTTTTTTGCTTAAACCAATCTGTAGTCAAACCAAGACCTCCTCCCCCTGAAGTCTTAAAGGGCACAGCCTCAGTAGAGGCAGTGCCCCCTCCAGTTGTAGAAGAAGGGACACGACCCCCAGTTGTCGCATCATTTAACTTTGAAAGAATTGGGCCAGTACATTGAGACACACAAACTTTAGGTTCAAAATAGGCTTGTTTTTGTTCAAATTTTAGAGCTTCAAAATTACTAATGTCACAGATATGTTTATGCATTAACTGAAACTCTGAAGCATGAACAAGCCTTTTGCCCGCTGGGCAGTCAAAATCATTACTATTATAAAAATACTTAACGAGTGCATCATAATGCGGATCAGCTTCGTGAGGAGCTGTTGTACAACTCCCACTGACAGGCACTTGAACATACTTCCCTCTTATTAAACGAGAAACACAACAGCTTCCATCATTGGGACCTGTGCACTGAAATGGGTTAGTATCAGTGACTAATGGGGCTGTGACCGTAGGTATAGGAGTAGTAGGAACTACATAAGTAGCCACTGGCGCAGCAGGTGCTGGGCTTGGAGATGTAACAAGATTAGGAGTTGCTGGTGGTGTTCCATAATAGGGCCTTAAGAGCCCAAGTTCAGCAGCTGTGAACGGACTCCCTTGAGTTAGACACAGAGGACATGAAGCACCTTGCTGAATTTGAGGGGCTGCATTAACAATCTGGTTGTTAACTGTCGCCGCCGAAGGGTCCAGTGAGTGGTTTATAAATGTTAAATTACCCCCACCACCATAATTGCACAAATTTACTCCCGTATGGCCTGATTGAGGCACTACAGCGGTCAAAAGAGCTCCTGGTGCCGCAAAAGTGCCGCCACCTGCCGTCCCAACTTCTAATGAAGCATAGGTTTTACTCGGTCTTATAAGATCTAGGCCTTCTTCAATGGCTTTGTTTTGAATTTTTAAAATATCCCAAAGGCTTGAGACTTTGCGTTTTCTTTTTTCATATTTAGACGTTACTAGAACAGCAGTGGGGAGTATTTTTTGTAACTTTTGATAATCATGAACCTGCTCCCAAGTGATTGGGATATCATTAATATTAAAAGCATGAATTCCACGGTTGATATACTCACCAAAAACTTTGATTTGGCCTACGCGTATATAAAATTTATTGTTTTTAATTTGAAATTGATCTGCTCTTGAATTGCTGTACTGTTTAAAATCTTTACGAAACTGAATATAATCTTTGCGTCCCATTGTTTTAGCCATGATAGGGTAAAAGTCTTTAAATTTAGACTTAGCTCCTGGTTGTACGAGCTTCATCATCGTTATCATATCTCGATATGACACTCTCGTATTGGCTTGAGCTGGAGTGGCTAAAGCCAGGGAGTAACAGACTAAAACAACAAGAAATCTTTGGGATATACAAATTAGGTTTTTCATAGTCTTATTATCGACTGTTTTGTCTCATAATATGAAATAAAATGTCTCATTCCTAGACGAACACCGAGTCTATGAGCTTGTTAAAAGAGCAAAATTTGTAAAAAGCAAAACTTTCGTCTCACTTTAAGAATCTTTAATACTTATTTGAGATTTAGCCCCTACAAAAAAATACAATGGGCTTAGGTTTTATAGACGAAGACCAAAACCCATGCGGGCCCCGATGGAGCTCAATGAAACGTTTTCTGATGGAGGAAAAAGCTCATAGTCGATTTCTATGGGCATAAAGAGTCTTTCAGATAAACGAATATCCACTCCCGCCCCTGCCGTAAAGTGCATAATGGTTTCAAGAACACTATTTCCAAGAGCTGTGGTGCCTTCAGAGTTTATAGGGTGGTAAATCCCTACACTGGCCCCCACCCAAAATTGCGCTGCTCGCGCCACACTGAGCTTCAGTCTGGCCGCAATATCACCTCCGACATAATCAATAAAGACGGCACACTTAAATAATGCCGACGGAGCTCCGACTTGATCGGGCAAACACCTTGGAGCCGTATCCTCAGCTTCGGCATAATAAGGCATCCACCCCATACGAGCTCTTAGACTAAACCGAGGTGTGAGGTTGAGATCTATAAAGGCCTTAATGTTTTCATTAATACCTGTAAGTGAACCCTCAACACGGTTGCCTGTTGTGTTTTCTGTATATTCAATAGCACCTAAATTATAGTTCGCCCCGGCCAAAATACCTAAAGCATAATTGACCTTATAAGAAGCTCGAGTCGGAGCCACGAGGTCGTTACGCCTAGTAATGGTCGTGGTTTTTTTAATGTTTTGAACCACTGTTTTTCTGAGCATCAATTGAGCTCCAGGTATTCCAACACCTTTAAGGATGCGCCCTAAGGCTTCGCCTTTTCTCTTGTTCACAATTTTAATAATGGCTTTTTTCTTAGAATTCACCACGCCGTAATAGATTTGACCCTTACGAGTTTCATTAAAAGAATCCTCAATCAAAACGCTTTTGCCTTTGACCCTTGAAACAGAAGCTCCATAAACTGGCCCCACTAAAACAAGACTCATCGCTAGTTGTATAAATATTTTTAGCATATCTCTTTCCTTCAAAATCCAAGCCCACCCTATTTTAAGAATTCACTGATGTGACATAATTTTTAAAAAAGAGTTTTCTTTAGAAAAATCGACCATATCCATTAATTATATCCACTCCCAGGATTTTATCCATGGTTGATCTCAGCTTCTAGACTAATCTCACTAAATAACTGAACTGATGCTCTTTAGAAATCTAGAATAATTTTAATTCTCTTGAAACGGCATTTGATTTGGAAAAAAAAGCGTTGAGCGTCGCGACAGTGCGTATCTTGGGGTGAGATATGTATTCTGTAGATCACTCCAGGAGACGCGCTGCGGCCGAAAGCGGGCTTTTTTCTCAAATCAAACGCCGTTTCAAGAGAATTAAAATTATTCTAGATTTCTAAAGAGCATCAGTTCAGTTATTTTAATGATGAGGACCTCCATCAGGTGACAAATTTAAGGGAAAGCCTGAGACTAGTCAGACTTCTTATTCACAATAAAGTTCGTGGAGGTCCTTATGTCAGGAGTAAATAAAGCCATTATCGTCGGTCGCTTAGGAGCAGATCCTGAAGCTCGTACCACTTCAGGAGGCAAAGCCGTCACTCAACTGAGTGTGGCTACAAGTGATAATTGGATGGATAAAGATGGTCAACGTCAGGAAAAAACCGAATGGCACCGTGTTGTTGTTTGGGGCAAACAAGCCGAAAGCTGCGCCAAGTATTTGGCTAAAGGGCGCCAAGTCTATGTGGAAGGACGCTTGCAAACCCGCTCATGGGAAGATCAACAAGGTCAAAAAAAATACACCACTGAAGTTGTGGCCAACCAAGTGGTCTTTTTGAGCAGTGCCAACGAAAGCCGCTCTCAAGATTTATCTGGGGGCAATAATGACTTTGGTCCTGAACCTCAGTTTAACGAAAACGAAGAGATCCCTTTTTAATAGACTTTCTCATTCCAGTTCATCAGCTTTGATGAACTCGGTTCACTCCGATCACATCAGGTAAAGATTGAATGTCTTGCATCACTCGAGAAAGCTCAGAGGTGTTTTTAATAGATAAATCAAAATGACAGATGGCTTTTCTATCTTTTGTGGCCCTAATTTGTACATTTAAAATATTAATGCCTCTGGAGTGAAGCACCTCACTCAGACGTACGAGCATCCCCTGGTTGTCAGTGGTGATAATCTTGAGCTTCACCACTCGGCTGCTTGTGACAGAGGCTTTCGAGTGCCAGTCCACATCCACTTGTCTTGCCGAGTCCATCAATAGAGCTTTTTGGCAATGGGCGGTATGGATCACAATGCCTCGACCTCGAGTCACATATCCATTTATAGAGTCTCCAGGTATTGGGCTACAGCACTTTGCAAAGTGCACCCAAATATCATCGATGCCATCGACAACCACCATTGAATTTTTTGAGGCTGTGCTTTTAGAAAGTGATTTAAAAACTTTGGTGATGATGTTGTCACCAGACTCGGCCCCTGGGGTTTCAGCAACAGCATCTGGATAGGCGGCCTCAACTAAACTAGGAGCTACAATTTTTCCATACCCCACTTGAGCCTGAAGATCCTCAAAAGAGTTGCAGCCTCGCTCTTTCATAAAAGCCAGCAGGCCTTCGGTTTTTTGAGCTTTATTATAACTGCGACCATATTTACGAAATGCTTTTTCAACTAAGCTGTGCCCCAGTGTTAAAGCTTTCTTTCGTTCTTCTTCTTTTACAAAAGATCGAATTTTTGTTCTCGCTCGACTCGTAACACAATTCTTAAGCCAGTCTTTAGAAGGCACCTGAGTCTTAGAGGTGAGGATTTCAACAAAGTCCCCATTTTTAAGTTGATACTTAAGAGGCACACCTTTGCCATTGACCTTGGCCCCAGTACAACGCTGCCCCACTTCAGTATGAATACTGTATGCAAAATCAATGGGCGTAGCCCCTTCTGGAAACTCTTTCACTTCACCTTTGGGAGTAAAAACATAAATTTCTGAATCAAATAAATCAGACTTAAAATCTTCTAAAAAAGCATCGGCACTTTCAGAGTCTTGGTGAGTAGAGACAATCTCACGCACCCAGTTGAATTGCTCAATGGCTTTTGCAGTGATGCTTCCTTTACGGCCGCCCTCTTTATAGGTCCAGTGGGCGGCAATCCCCTGCTCTGCCACAAGATGCATTTCGTTGTTCCGAATTTGAATTTCAATTCGTTGCCCGCCGGGGCCAATCACTGTGGTGTGCAAACTTTGATAGTTGTTCGCCTTAGGCATAGCGATATAATCTTTAAACCGCCCTGGAATAGGCTTCCAAAGGGAGTGTATATGCCCTAAAGCTTCATAGCACTCCGACACTGTGCCCACAATGATTCTAAAAGCTAAAACATCATAAACCTGCTCGTACTCAATCCCTGAGTTTTCCATTTTTTTATAAATGGAAAACAAATGCTTCGGGCGTCCATAAACTTCAGGTTGGTTTTTCATTTGGGATTTAAAAATTTTACCAATGACACTCACCGTGTCGTCAATAAAACTTTCTCTTTCTTTTTTCTTTTTTTGAATCTTTTGGACCAGGTCGTAATAGGCTTCAGGGTTGGAAAACCTAAAACTCAAATCTTCTAACTCCACCTTAAGCCAATTGATCCCCAAACGACTCGCAAGGGGTGCGTAAATATCCAGGGTTTCTTGAGCAATGCGAGACTGCTTTTCAAAAGGCATATGACCTAGGGTTCTCATATTATGAAGCCGATCAGCAAGCTTGACCAAAACCACACGAATGTCCTTACCCATAGCCAAAATCATTTTACGAATATTTTCGCCTTGTTTCTCATGGGTGTGTCGGAATTTCATTTTTGAAATTTTAGTCACCCCGTCTACCATTTGAGCTACAGGCAAACCAAAATGAGTGCGCACGTCTTCTAAAGTGACTGGGGTATCTTCAACTGTGTCGTGGAGCAAACCCGTGGCCACGGTCTCAAGATCTAACTTTAAATGAGCTAAAAGCCCGGCCACACCGAGAGGGTGGGAAATATAAGCTTGGCCACTTCGTCGAAACTGACCTTCATGGGCTTTTTTTGAAAACTCAAAAACTGTTTTGAGCCACGCAGTATCGGGTTTATTCTGATAGCCCTCAACCATAAGGCAGAGTTGTTCAATAGTATCTGGAATGAACTCTTTAGACTTTAAATCCACAAATTTATTTTGCCTTTTTACTTTTAAGTGAGACCCAAGTTGAGACCCACAATAAGAGTCTTATTTAAAGTCTATCATTTTGTGAATAGCAAAAAAAGTGTCTGGGGAAAAAAGAAAATAAAGCTTCATTAAATTGAGACGTTTTAAGTCTCTATAGCTCAAAAACGCGGATAAGCAGCGGTAAAACCCACTGAAACGCCCTCCCCCAACGTCGTGCTCAAAATGTTCTCTTTAACTGTACAGATGAAGTACGATTCAAGAGAAAATTTCTGCGCTAGACACTGCTGAAGGAGGTTTGATGTGTTGTTCCTCTCCGCTTATCCGCGGATCTGGGTCATGGTGCTAAATAGGCGAAAAGGGGATGTTGGAGTTTCATATTGGTTTGAGAAGCGTGAGATTCAATTGAACCCTGTTGAGTTCAGGCTCAGCTTTCCAGAGGAGTGGCCTTGAGTGGCTTCGTTAAAAATTTATGAAATCACAGTTCAAATTCTTTGAAGATGAGGCTTATAAAATCAATATGAATCTTCCACAGCCCCTAAGAAGAAAAAAGTTCTATTTTTTAACTTAATCTTCGTGGTGATTGAGAGCCTTTTCCACTTCACCTTGAGATGTTGTTTCCCACTGGCCAGCAGAAAAGAGGGTTTTTCCGGCAGCCACTTCTCTTAGGGCTGTCACAACTTGCTTGTTGTTTTTGGCTTTAATCACTGGGGATTCGCCACGGATAAGTTGTTTGGATCTTTTGGCCACAAGGTGAACAAGGGAAAAACGATTATCCACTTTTTCTAAACAGTCTTCAACGGTTACGCGAGCCATAAGAACCTCCAGTCAACCAGGTATACTAGGCAGGTTCAGAGCTCTGGTCAAGCTGAGCTAAGAGATATTTCTTAAAGTGCACTATGAATTCAGCATAGGCTCTTTCGAAATCATCGTTTTTAATCACTAAATCAAATTGGTCTTTCACGGCCATTTCCTTAGCAGCACTTTTCATACGCACATCAAAATCACTGGGGAGTTTACCCCCTCGAGCTAAAAGCCTCTCTTTTAAGACCTCAATACTAGGCGGTTCTAAGAAGACAAGTAGAGCCTCTGGATATTCTTTTTTTATGGCAAAAGCCCCTTGAATGTCTAGGTCCGCAATGGGGACCTTCTTTAACCCCCAGATTCGCGCCAATTCATTGTGAGGTGTTCCATAAAAATGCTCATGAACCTGGGCCCACTCCACAAAGTGGTCTTTAAGCACATGGGCTTTAAAGTCCTCATCAGTCATAAAATAGTAGGGCTGCCCTTGGGACTCCCCTTCTCGAGGAGATCTTGTGGTCACGGTGATGAGGTCTAAAACTTCATCGAAGTCTTTTAAAATACGCTCAATAAAAGTAGATTTTCCGGAACCACTGGGAGCCGAAATAATAATCAATGCACTCATTTTTACTTGGCCTTATATTTAATCTGAAAACTCAATTTTAACATAATCTTGAAAAGCTAGGCAGCTAGCAAGTCACATAAGTCTGGCTTAAAACTTTTGCAAGCGATCTATGCAGCTTTAATGAGCAACTCAACCTCGTATCCCAAAGCATTTAAAACCTTATTAAGAGTAGATATTGCTGAACTCTGTCTTGATCACCAATTTCTAACCTGGAAATCATAGGTTGGCCTATCCCTGACTCCTCAGAGAGTTGGGCTTGAGTGAGTTCTTTCTTCAATCTAAGCTCTTCAATCAGTCTTTCGATTTTAAGATGCATTTTTATTTCTTCAAATGCGACTTTAAATTCTTAAGGTTTTTTTGTTTTTAAATAAGTATCTCAGCTTTTTCCTTTTATTTTAGTCGTAAAATCTCACTTGACCTTTTTAAAGCCATCTTTAATTCCTTTAAAGTGGCTTTTTGGACTATGGACTTCAAAGGGGTAGCAGTTGAAAAAGATGAGCTGGAAAGACTACAAACAGCTTAAAGTAAGTGAAGACTCTCACAAGCTGAGTTTCAACTTGAGATGTTTTTTGCAGCGGACTTGCCCATCTTTCTAGATACCTTTTATCAATTTAATATTTTCAATGTTGCCTCTTGGGCCTCTACCAAATGCGTCTCAGCATTGAACCACTGGACCGAAATATCTTTTTTGAACCATGTCATTTGCCTTTTTGCGTAGCGCATGGTGCTGGTTTCTATAGCGAAATTTAAATCTTCAAGACTTGAAATCTCGCCCCTTAAAAACTGCAGAGCCTCTTTGTAACCGATGCTTTTTAGAGGTTTCCAAACTTTTTCTAAAAAATTCTCATCATTAATATTATTTTTTAAATTTTGTTTCTCTAATACCTGCTCTACCTCTTCCAAGAGAGCTTTTATAAACTGATCACTCAACCGCTTTTTGACACGCTTTCTGAGTTGAGCTCGATCTAAAAACAAACCCACTTTTGGACTTGGAGGGCTTATATTTGAACTTTCTTGAAACTCACTGAGCTTCTTTCCTAGAGCTTGGTGTACGACTAAGGCTCTTTCTACCCTGTAGCGATCATTAACATGCAATTTTATCGCCCAAGCCGGATCAACTGATTTGAGTTTTTCGAAAAGCGCTTCTGGAGAGAACTTTGTCAACTCTGATTTCAATTGATCTTCAAGTGAAGCTTCAATTTGTGGCAGGTCAAACATGCCTTGATCTAAGGCTCGGATATAAAACCCACTTCCTCCTACAATAAGTGTAGGGCTTTTTAGGCTTGAGCCTGTTTTTAAAGCGAGCTCTCTATAGCCTCCGGCAGTTAGGGTCTCACTGTAGTCTAAGAATGAATACAAATGATGGGGTACTTTTTTAAAGTCCTCTTGAGTTGGACTGGCCGTGCCTACTTTGAGATCTCTATAAAACTGCATACTGTCAGAGTTCATAATTTCATACCCGTGCTTTTCGGCCAAAGCTAAACTCCAACTGGATTTTCCAACAGCAGTAGGGCCAACAATGTAAACAGATGAATTCATTTTATTAAATCACTCGGCAAAAGTTTTTTTCTATCTGAGATTTTTTTAAAGTCCAAAACGCCGGTCGCCCGTGAGGACAGAAAGCACTTTCTTTAAACACATCCATTTGCTTTAAAAGGGCATGGGCCTCTGGAGGTTGCACTACATCCCCAGCTCTTAGAGCAGAGTGACAGGCTAAGGTGGCAAAGAAATCATCCGTCATCTCTTCGAAAGCGCGGCTCCCTAGACCAGATAGGAGCTCTTTTTCCCAGTTTTGGAAGGCTGTGATTAAGGAATTTTCTTTTACCTGGGCGGGCATCTCCGTGATCTCCCAATCACCAGATTCGTTTTTCTTAAAAACCACACCTATTTTGAGGAGCTCGTCTTTGTGATCAAAGATATAATTTGAAAACTCTTCGTTTTCGATTTTAAACTGAAAAGGAATTAAAAGTTTTTGTCTTTGAATCTTTTTTTCTTTAAAATTTTTCATAAAAGTTTCAAATAAAATTCTTTCATGGGCGGCATGTTGATCCACGAAGACAAGACTCTCTGAGTTTGAAAAAATGAGATAGGTTTTAAAAACCTGACTTTGAAAATTCAATGATGACCAACTCACAGTATCTTTTGCTGCCTGAGGGGTGTTCCAAAAATCAAGACCTTGCTGCATGGCACTCATATGAGCTAAGACTTCTTGTTTTTCTATTGGTGCTGGTTTTTCAAATTGAGGAGGCGTAATTTGAGAAGGCTTTGAGTTACTTGGTCTACTTAGAGGTTTCACATTCAAATTCTGAATCTTAGAAACTGGATTTTTAAAGTTTTCAGAAGCAGAACTGATTTTGCTCTCAGGTTTTAAAACTTCATTCAACCATGGAGCAGTGCTTACAAATTTCTGCAGGGTCTGAACTATTGATCTGTAGACTTTTCCGCCTTGAATGAATTTTACCTTTGTTTTTGAGGGATGCACATTCACATCTACAAGAGAAGGATCCGTGTCGACCCACAGAGCTCCTATTGGAAATTCACCTGGCAATAGAGTTCCTTTAAAACCATCTCTAATAGCGCTAATCAGAGCGCGGTCTTCCACTCTTCTTTCTTGAACAAAAGTAAATAAGTTTGAACTGCGCCTCATGGTTTTATGAGGAGGGGCTCCCACCCATCTTATTGTGTAGTTTTCGAACTGATCTGAAAAAGAATAAGAAGGTTTGATATTAAAAAAGCTTTCAAAGTTGGAGTTGGCATTTGCCGATGATTTTAAATTCCATTTAAGTTCATTTTCCACAAGGTACTGAAACTCAATATGAGGATAGGTTAAAGCAAAAGACATAAATACTTTTTCACAAGCTTTGATCTCTGTTGAGTCTGTTTTTAAGAACTGCAAGCGTGCTGGCACATTCTGAAATAATTTTTGGATTTGCACCTCAGTTCCAAAATCCATAGGACGCTCAAGCACAGCACCTACTTCTCCAAAATGAGACTCTACACCACTGCCAATCTCTTGACCTTTAGGCCTTGAAGACAAACTCAAATGACTCACTGATGAGGCACTGGCCAAAGCCTCGCCTCGAAAGCCATAACTACTCAGGGAAAACAAATCATTAAATTTATGAATCTTACTGGTATAATGTCTTTTTAACGCGGCAGGAAGCTCTTCTGCTGGGATCCCCACACCATTGTCGATAACCTTAAGCTGGCGCCCACCATTGTAGACCTCAACACGAACCCGGGAGGACTGACCATCAATAGCGTTTTCCATAATCTCTTTAAGCAGACCAGACGGGCTCTCAATAACCTCTCCAGCGGCAATCTGATCGATAAGATGATGATCTAACTCTTTGATTTGCATGCAAATGACTCCCAATTAGTTGAACTCTAAATCCTCTCTAAAGCAGGTTTTAAGCTAAAAAAGAGGGTCTCAAAAATGTATCATGATATGGACCAAGGCAAACGACAACTCCTGGCCATTAACTGTGTATTCAGCTTGTTTTTTCATGGGTATAGGTCTCTGCTTGAGTACCCACTGTGCCTTAATAAGTGCCACTTTAGGCCTGAAAATATCATAAAAAATCAGAGCTGAATCTGCTTCCTTGAGCTTACACCTAGTTTCAACAAGGTCATGGCCTCCGACAATACCAACAATAGTTTGGAGCCAAGAGACTGGTTTTTTTAATGAGATCATTACTGAAAGTCACAGCTGTTTCAAGGCTTGGACTCAAGACCTTGTGATGTAGGACTTTGAATTAAATTCTGAGTACCTCACACTTCAGGTTACTTCTGAGAAAAGCGAAAGCAACCCTCATCTGTTGATAAAAGACAATCAAAAAAAGATAAGTAAAAATTTTACGTTTAAAGGAACTTGTGACCTTTAGGACAAATGAAAGCTTTCATAATGAAACTGATTTTAGTCTTGAAATAAAAACTGAGGCAGTGATTGATCTTGGAGTTTGAGCAGAGGTTTAAACTCCAAGTCTAGTGGAGTGTGCATCGCGTATCTTCAAGCGTGCCATCACGCGGTGGTGAAATTCAGGAGACGCATGCGGCCGCGATTCTTCTCGGGCTTCAAGTTTAAGTCTCCTCAAACTCCGAGATCAATCACTGCCAATTGTCTTCACCTAGACCTGTATCCAGGCCATTCTCAATAGAGCTTGCAAAAGTGACCCCATCTTTATGAGATCCCGCTTCAAACCGATAATATAGATATGAAAGCTCACCTGATTGCACTTCTCTCCCTAACACTACTGTCTACCCCCTGCCTTGCTGATGTGGGTGAAAACATAGTGGACCCTTTTTCTGATTACAATGAATTCGTTGAGGCTCGACAAGAGGAAGAAGACCTCAATTATTTTAGGAGCGGACGCATGCTGTCTCTTTATGCTTTAGGTGGGTATAGAGGTCTAACTGGAAATCTCAGAGAGTATTATGATGATGGATTTTTATTTGGGGGGGGGCTCAGCTTCTTTCCAAGTCTGAACTCGGCCATGGACATCCTCTATACATCCAGTCTCCACAATTTATTTATAGAACTCCCTGCCAGCGCCACAGTAAATGATATCAGAGGGAGTATGAATCTTGAGTTCCTGACTTTTAGATATAGATATTTTTTAAAGAGTGAAAGCCTTCTCCCCGTAATTTCTAATATAAATCCTCATATTATTCTTGGTGGGAGCTTTGTGTTTAAATCCCTTCAAGATGAGTCCCAAAGCCTGCTTGCCAGTAAGGAGCAGACCTTTAGTTTTGAAGGAGGCTTTGGGTTTGAGGTTTTATTTAATAAAAAGAAGAACTATGTAGGCCTACAAGGAGTCTACCAATACGTGCCCTTTCCCAATGAAAACACAGAACTGAGCGTCAGCGGCGCATCAAGCACTGGAATTTTTCTCTCAGGTGATACGTTTACTCTCAGTGCACAACTCGGCTATAACTTTTAATCTCTCAGAATTAGCGTCGATCTATACGTGCTTCATCGAAAAAGACTTGTACAGTATCGTCAGGATGAGCCTTTGTGAGGTCTGCATTCTTACCCATGATTATAGAGTTGGTAGAGTTCTCATAACACCAACCTCGCTCAGAGATTGTGCAATCTTGTGGAAGCTCTCTAACCCCAATTGTTACCCGCATTCGAGTATTCAATGCTGGACGTCTTTCAAGAAAAACTCTGTGTTCAATACGACTTAGTATATCTTGAGCCATGACCGTGAGGTGTGGTCCAAACTTATCACACACATTATAGAAATTATTCACCTGATCCGTTTCCACAATATCAGCATCGATTTCAGAGTGATTTGAAAATAAACTTAAAAATGCCGGGAGAACCAAAGGCCAGTCCGGCGCATTTCTGACGGAATCAAAGTTACAGCCCGAAAGGTTTTTCCCCACATTTTTTCCAAAAAAAGCTTCATTATGCATAATTCCATAGGCCAAAAGCATATTGGGGCTTCCTTTGATCGCAAGAATTTCTCTATAAAGTTGCTCCACAGCATCTAGACCAAACCGCTCCGTCTGATCATCTGTGTCAGTTAAAAATACTAAAACTAAAAAGGCATCATCTCTTAAAAAAGAATCTCTTTGTTTGTTATCTTTAGCCGGGTCCAAGAAATCCCATAGGCCATCTAAAAATATTTCAGTACTCCCATGCCCTGTAATCTGAGTAAATCTTCTATTAAAAGTATTTTGAAAGCCTTTTTGGCTGCTATTTACAACAGCAGGCCTACCTTGCAATCGAGCATGGTTTTCAGATCCCTGTCCTGCAGAGTTTGCCATAATGGCTAAGTTTATATCTAAAAATTCATTTGCTAGTAAAATATCAAAAGTTTTGGACAATTCTGTCTGAAGACTTTTTTGATAGCCTGACATACTTCCTGAATCATCTACCAAGAACATCATATCCACTTTAGCTTTAAAATCGACTTGATAACCTGATTCGATTTTATTGGCTTTGATGATCTCTAGAGGAGTGAGAAGTTCATGTTCAGTGTGACAGCTTATAAAAAGAGTGAGGCCCACAAACAAAAATACAATTCTTTTTAATAAATGACTCAAATTCAAAGCACCCTCCAAAACAGATTTGATCAGCTCAAATCTAAATCTATAAAACTCAAAGCAATAAATATATTGCTTCATACTCGCTCAAGTAATTAAACTCACAAAGCAAAATCCTTAGATCGCTTTTCGACATCCTTTTTCAACTTTAATATTATAAGATCCGATCTCATCGAACCATTCCTCCTGACTTGCAGGCATTGAAACAGTATCACCTTTAATAGAAGTACTCGCCAGTTTAGTATTTGAGCTCTCTTGAAAGGGGCTATCTTTAGATAATAAAGTCATTTGTTGCATCACTTCAGCTTCAACAATATGCATTTTGTTCAATACTCTTTTAATCTCAGCAATTTCTTGTTCTGCAAGAGAATGAGCTCTGTGAATAATATTAGCCTGTGTTGTTGTCGCAAAAAGCCTTACTTTTTGACTGACCTTCCCCATCTCCCCTTGGAATCCTACTTTTGACGTTCCTTCACTCAAAGAAGACTTATATAAGTCTTGAGCTAAATTAGCCTCTCCTAAATGAACTCCATAGTTTTGCACTAGGTGAGCTGTAACCTCATCACGAAACACATAAGAGGGTAAAACTTTTACAAGTGATTTTTTAATTTTTTTAGATTTTTTCATCCCTAGAGTCATCTCAATAAATTGAGTGATGTCTTCGTTTTTCTGCCCTTGAGCTAAAGGCATTAAATTTTGAAGCTTGGGCTTAAATTGGGATTTAAAATAGCTTAAGTCCTTAAGGACACCAGCATAATCACAAAGCTTTAGGTGCGCTAAGCTCGA
>CALGWV010000022.1 GCA_937936325.1 uncultured Bdellovibrionales bacterium
GCCTCTCACAGAGAAACACAGTGCTTGATAGAGCTCATAAATGATCAGAAACTGGCCGAAAAAGCCGATCACTTGGGCGCTTGCCTGTTTCAGCTGGTCCGAGTCCTGAAAGCTCAGGCAGGGGGCTGCCCCCCAATTTCATAAGAGAACAATTGCTTAGTTTGGATATGAGGTGGGTTTTACAGCGCTGTGTCGAATTCGGGACACGCCCTAGCTTACTGCACTTACTCTGAATTGACTCTGATCACTGATGGTCCATATTTATACTATGATTCAAGTATTTATTATTTTATCTAGTTTTTTTATCTTTTCTTGCTCACATAGCTCACATACCGCTCTAAATTCTGATTTAGACAGTGCCTGGAAACCTCAGAGTTATTCCGATTATAAAGAACTCATTCATAACAATACAAAAAGACAACACGAATACTTTGAGTTAGAGAACATTCATATTATACAAAGCACAAGACTCACACCTGAAATTCAAATGGAGCAGCTTAAACAGAATGCTCACCATCAAATGTGGACAAGAGAAGAAGCTCAAACACAAAAAGCACAATTGGAATCAGAGCTGAACTCTAAAACGGTCTTCTTCATCAGCGTATTCTCAGATATTAAAAAATTAAAACATGTTGAGCTCAAAGAAAATGCTTGGGCGGCAAGGCTTCAAATCTCTGGCCAAAGCTACAACGGCACTTTCAAACGAATCCCCCAAAAAGATCCCCATCTCAAACGCCAGTACCCCCACGCGAACCCCTGGAGTAAAGCCTACCTCCTGAGCTTCCCCATCAGCTCACAAAACCTGATAAATGAAAAGATCAAGTTGATCCTCTCACATCCCCAGGGCTCCTCCAGCTTTCAGTATTAATTCACTTCGTGCCAGGCAACTTTTGAGGATGTGCCGCAGCAATTTAGAGCGTAACCATACAGCTAAACTCTTCCTCGTTGATTTGATTTTCAAAAAGAACTTTAGAGAAAATACCAAATCTTCCACTTTCACTTTCTACTAACAGTAACCTCAAACCACTCCATTGTTGAAGCTCACCAAAAAATAACTTTAAACCCTGCACCTTATTAGAAGGTTTGAGAAAATCATGCTTTTTTTTAATTTTTTCAATAGACTCAATTGACATTTTCTCTACTTCGACAACATCAAAAGATAGAGACTCTCCATCAGAAACGGAGATTTCTACAATTGGCCCCTTTTCCCTCAAATAAAAATAAATAACAGCCCCCTCACCAGAAATAGTAAAAGTGGGATGGGAGTCTCTCCAATTTAACTGGATCAAACAAAGCTCATCAAAAGACTCTAAATTTGCACCCTCCACGCCGGACAAAACGCTGAAACCCCCCTTTAAAGCTTCTAGCCCTACTTTTTCACTAAAACAGCTGCTTGAGAATAAAGAAACAGCTATCAACAAAATAATTTTTTGAAACATATAAACTCTCCTATAACTTTGGTGCCAGGCAACTTTTGAGGATGTACCGCAGCAATTGGACCGTACTTGTCTCGAGCAAATGGCTAGCTCTGTTTATCAAGCTAATAGGAAATTTTCAAGGTTCATTTTTTTCTGCCCATTTCTAGATGGAATACGTGATCATCTAAGTTTTGTAGAATTGGGATTTTAGTTTTTTTATTTTTAATTTTAAGCTTGTTAAAAGTGCAAACCTAGAGACTGTAGCATGTCGGTGATAACCGATGTGGCGGCAGTAGTTTCCTTTTGAATAGACTGAGTAATAACCTAGCTCTTTATAGTGTTTGGACAAGTCTTTTTCACATTGATTTTCTGATAAGCCTTTCTTCTCCAAATCTATTATCACTTCAGTGTAAGTTTGATTTGTTTTTTTATAGTCTGACACTCGTCTAAGGCTAGGGTTAAAGGATATTACCCACTCTTGCTCTACAAAGTACCCCGCCTTGTCTTGTTCAACTAAGGGAGCCTCTCTGTTTTTTTTGAGATCTGTCTTATCCCTAAAAATACAGTTTAAAATTTTAGGGTTTGCACTAAGAGCCACGAGCCCCTCTTCAACAAAGCCTTCTTCAAAAAACTCCCAATCATCTTCAAGATGCAAAATATATTCTGAATTTACCTGAGCATAGGCTATATCAATGCTTTTGACTTGCCCCAGATTTTTAGGATTTTCAATTAACAAAGAATTTTTAAAATGAATTTTGAATTTATTATATATTTCATTTAATTTTTTAGAGTTTAAACCTGAATCGTCAATTAAAATAAATTCGCCGACTAGATCACTTTTAAAATCAACATAACTTTGTAGAGTTCTCTCTAGCAGGTCCCAACGCCCACAACTTGTGAGCACTAAACTCACTGAGCTTTGATTACTATTGAAATTTTCTTGAGACGATGGATTTGAGTTCATTTTTTTATAAAAGTAAGAAAGAAGCATCCTTGCATAAATCCCGAGTCATGTTTTTTTGATGGGCTTCTAGAGTTCCACCACCGATCTCGATAAGCTTAGCATCACGCCACAACCTTTCCACAACATATTCTGAAACATACCCATAACCACCCAACACTTGGATCGCATTATCACAAACCTCTTTAGCCATTGTGGCCGCCACCAACTTCACCCCATCTGAATCAATACGTTGGCCAGCACCGCCGGTCGACATATTCCCAGCCAGCATATAAACATAGGCCTTAGCAGAAGCGTATTTAGCATAGCTTTCAGAAATAAATTTTTGAATTTGACCAAACTGAGATATTTTTTTTCCAAAAGCCTCTCGCTCTTTGGAGTACTGAATCATAATTTCCAAAGACCTACGCGCCATACCCAAACTCATTGCAGCCAGGGTCAGTCTTTCAATTTCTAAATTTTTCATCATATGAAGAAGGGCCTCCCCCTCATTACCAATCAGTTGATTTGCAGGGATCTCACAGTTATCAAACACAAGCTCTGCCGTATTTGATGATCTCATCCCAAGTTTCCCCATTATTTTTTGCCCTACACTAAAACCAGGGTCGCCTTTTTTGACAAAAAAACTAGAAAACTCTGAGCGCCCTTTGGAGTTCACTCCTGTCTTAGCATAAACTAAAACAACGTCACAGGGAGTTTTTGCATCATCCACACACCCATTAGTGATCCACATTTTGCGACCATTCAGGACGTATGAAGATCCTTTTTTTTCAGCAGTCATCGACATAGATAAAACATCTGTTCCGGCATCAGGTTCAGACATTCCCATGGCTCCCACCCACTCACCTGAAGCGAGTTTAGGAAGAATTTCAGATTTTTGATCTGTATTAGCATTAAAATAAAAATTATTGACACATAACATGCTGTGAGCCAACACAGCTAGGGCGAAGCCTGAGTCCACGCTAGATAATTCTTCAAATAAAATAACACATGAGGTGGCATCCATATCGGCTCCACCAAACTCTTCTGAAAGTGTAAGTCCTAAAACACCCAATTCACCAAGCTCGCGAAAGACCTTGAGGTTAAAGCGTTCATACCTGTCATGCTCTTCCGCTTGAGGCTCTAACTTTTGAGTCGCAAACTGCCTCAAGCTTTCCCTTAGCATTTGGTGTTCTTCACTCAATTTTAAGAATTTATCATTCATATTTAAACCTCAAGTTTAAAGGATCAGTTTTTCAGTCCACTCTTCTATTAAATTTCCTTGAATATCAAATATGGCCAGCTCTAAGACAAAGTACAACTCTTGTGCCAGCACAGATGTCTCAGAGTCTTCATCAGAATGAAACAAAGTCATCTCCAGCCCAAAGGGGGAGGATCTATCTAGCCTGATGGGCAAAGTTTTATTTTCCAGAAGCTTTCGACTTTTAGAATCTAGCCCGACAAGCTTCATAGATCTAAAAGCTCTGTACTTCTTCAATATTTCACTTAATTTAGGGTTATCAATAATTTTTTGCTCTAATAAGTCTCTTTGTTTCTCTGCACCTGGTGAGAAAAAATCTGGAAATAAAAAAAACAACCCACCTATAAAAAGTAAAGCAATAAAAACTAACTTGATCATGACCTCATAGCTCCTTTAAAGCTTCAATAAAACTCTCAACTTCTGTCATTGTATTTTCGAAACCAAAACTGATTCTGAATTGAGCCTGAGAGGATTCAAAATTTAAAACTGAAAGATTAAACTTTGGATCCTTAACAACTAGACAATCATTTATAAAATTTTCAAACTGATTGTCTTTCATTCTCATTTTTTGTTGATCACTACAGGCCGAACCACGACTTAGAGCAAAGCCTCGAAGCTTCTGACTTAAGTCCACTTGAGAAACCTGTTTTAGACATTTTACGAGTAAAGTGTGAGACATGCTCCTCTCTGGTGTGATCACTTCAAATTCCGAAGAAGACGCAAAATATTCCAATAAGTTAAGCTTAAGTGCTTCAAGATGGGCTTTGTGATTTTTAGAGTTTTCCAAACAAAAACCCCATGCCTTCACACAAGCCCCTATAAGGGGCAGCGGCACACTTCCACTTCTGAAATTTTCCTGCTGCCCACCGCCAAATAATAATGGCCTTAGGTTGAACCTAGGGTCTCGAACCCAAAGTGCTCCTATACCTTTAGGACCATAAGACTTATGAGAAGAGAGTGTGACAAAATCAAATTGTTCTAAGTTTAGTTTCAGACCAGATCTCAAACACTGGCTAGCATCTCCATGAATCAGCACGTCTTGAGAGCCTATAATTTTTTTAAGAGCAGTTATATCAGGCAACCCGCCTGTCACGTTATGCCCATAACTCATCGAAAGAAGTGATGGGGATTCGGCAAGAGCCGCTTTCAAGTCTTCTAAAGAAAATTGCCCTTGAGAGTCCACTGGAAGCAACTTAACTTTACATTTTTTTTTATACAGCTCAAAAGCAGTCATAAGTGAGCCCGCGTGCTCAATGCTAGGAAGAATTAACCTCCTGTCACTTTCAGAAATCAGGGAAGAAAATAATTGGTTTAGACTTTCAGTGGCCCCGCTTGTCCAAATAAAACGACCAGAGCACTGGAACTTATTTTGGAGTTCTTCTTGGTATTTTTTAAAATGAACCCGTGCCCACTGTCCTAATAGATGTGAAGATTCTGTATTGGCATAGACATTTTGAGAAAGCTCTGTAAATTCTGCAAGAGCTGAATCACAGATTTTTGTAGAGGCATTGTTATCAAAATAGACTTGAGCATTTAATGACATATTTTAAAGCTTAGCATAAGCTTTGGATCTCACCTAAGGAGCTGCCGTGACCTGCCTCAGTGTAAATATTAATAAAATTGCCACCCTCAGAAATGCCAGAGGGGGGCGACTCCCCAGCGTCGTCGATGCTGCAGTGAATATTCAAAAATTCGGAGCCCATGGGATCACGGTTCATCCACGCCCTGATGAGAGACATATCACTCGACAAGACGTTTTAGACTTAAAAAAAGTCATCACCACTGAGTTTAATATTGAATCCTACCCTAGTGAAGACTTTTTTGAGTTAGTGAAGTCTACACATCCAGAGCAGGTGACCCTAGTCCCCGATCCTCCAGAAGTATTGACTTCAAATGCAGGTTGGTCCGTAAACAAAAATCAAGAACTTCTTAAACACTCTGTCTCTCAACTAAAAAAGCACTGTTCAAGAATCAGTATTTTTGTTGAGCCTCAAACTTGTAACAAAAACGACTTACAGATTTTACGTGAGCTAGGTGTTCAACGCATTGAGCTCTATACAGAAGCATTCGCTCAAGCCTATTTAGAGAATCAGTATTCTGCCGTGCTAAATGATTATAAACGTTTTATAGAACTGGCCTTGGAGCAAGGCCTAGAAGCCAATGCCGGACATGATCTAGATCAAAAAAACTTAAAAACATTTATAGATCACTGTCCTCAAGTTAAAGAAGTTTCCATTGGACACGCCTTAATTTCTGAATCACTTTATGAAGGGCTTGAAACTACAGTACAAAATTATTTAAAAATACTTGCCAAATGAAGCTCTGGTTAGAAAAATCTTTTTCAACACAATCTGATCTGTCCCCCTACCAAATTTGGATGTGGCCAGAAAGGCAAGATAATTTTGGTTTCCTTGTGTCCCAAGGAAACCAGGCTTTAATCATAGACCCTTCCACATCTTATGTTACAAAAATATTGAATCACCTAGGGGTAGATAAAGTCACCCTTGCCCTTACTCATCATCACTTTGACCATATCGGCGGATTAGAGTCCCTGGAAAAATATAACCCTAAAATTTATTGTAGTTCACATGATCGCTCGCGGATTCTGCGCGCCAACCACAGCTATGAGAGCATTTTTCTGTGGCAGTCCCTGAGCTTTTCAGTTCAAAAGTTAAAGGGCCATACCCAAGGACATATCAGCCTATATAATTCAGAGTTTGATTTTATTTTTAGTGGAGATGTTCTTTTTAGCTTAGGCTGTGGACGGCTTTTTGAAGGTACAGCAGAAGATTTACATAAAAGCTTGAAGTACTTTTTAGGTCTACCTGAAAAAACCCAAATTTTTGCATCTCATGAGTACAGTCTTAAAAACTATGAATTTCTAGCAGATGTATTAAACCTTCCCAACCATCAGCTTAAAAGTGAACTTTTGAAGCGTATTGAAACTGAGGGCAAAACTATCCCTACAACTGTTGGTTTTGAAAAATCTCATAACCCTTTTTTAAAATGCGTCCTAAACTCGCCCAACCAGAGCCAAGCTATTCAGTCTTTGTCAGAAATGCGTCAAAAAAGAGACCTTTACTAGAGGCTGTGGAAGATGCATATTGGTATAGAAGCATTATAGATTCAACTGAAGTTGAGCTGAGCGCAGACTCAGCTTTCCCGAGGAGTGGTCTTGAGCGGCTTCGATAAGAGTTTAGGCGAGCACAGTTCAAGTTCTTTGAAAGTGAGGCTTACAAAATCAATATGTATCTTCCACAGTCCCTAACCAGAGTGCCGAAGGCTAAGGCTTTAGGGGGATTCTTCAGTTGACAAACCCCCGCCTCTCATACAGTTTAAACTATTATTTTTTGAATAAGGATTTTTTAAGCTATGGCAAAGAAAAAAGGTAAAATCAGAATTATCACACTTGAGTGTACTGAAGCCCGCAAAGAGGGTCGCCCTCCTTCTAGATACACAACCAAGAAAAACTTCCAAACCCATCCAGAACGTATGGAGAAAAAGAAGTACAACCCATTCTTAAGACGTCACACGGTCCATAAGGAGATCAAGTAGGAGCCTCTCTTGATCTCAACATCATTGGGCTCCTGGATCACTCAACTAGGTCCTACAGCCCTACCTCTCATAGCTCTATTTTTGTATAGCCTTTACACACACCTAGACCAGTTTATTTTATGGTCTGGAAGTTTGAAGAAATTTGATGACGATGCCGTCACCGAAGCCTATACCCTGTGGTCTCAACGCCAATATGGAGCAGCAAAATCCATTATAAATAATTCCGTAGATCCATCTTTAAGGTGTGTCCGCCTCTGTCTAGAGAGCATGGGAAAATTAAATAGCCTGACTTTAAAAAGCCTTTCCCAGCAGCTTTTAGATCTTCATACAAAAAAAAATTATTTAGAACCTCTCTTAATTTCTTTACCTACAAGCCTAGGACTGCTTGGAACTATCTTAGGCTTGATACTCAACCTTGGAGAGGGGAATGATCAAAACTTAGGTTTATCTCAAGCTCTTTACTCTACGGCGGCTGGTCTTATCTTATCTGCAATGAATTTTTGCTTCATTCAGATTTTTAAATCTTATCTTTTCAATTTAAAGCAAAAACTAGAGCGAGAGCTCACTGCTTTTGAAGCCCTTAGTGAAGTGCAGTGAAATTAAGCATTCCACAAACTGAATCAGTCTCTTTTATCGAGCTCACCCCCCTTGTGGACATCCTCATGGTTTTGCTTTTTTTTAACTTAAATACTCCTGCAGTAAAAACTGAAAACTTTGAGCTTCCTCAAATCAGTGGGGTTTCTCAAAACCCGACTCAGAAGAACATTCTCAATATAAAGATCCGGCAGGAAAAAAGTATTCAAATCAATAATATCTTAACAAGCCCTGAAGATTTAAGCCTTGTGATTGAACAAATGAACTTGGACCCAAATCAAACTCAGGTTCTCATCACGACTTCAGCTGAAATCCCCTTTCAAGAGGTCCTCCAGGTCATCGAAAAACTGAACTCTCTTTCACTTAATCAAATAGAGTTTGCCGCCACAAAGCCTAAAAATCAGAAATAAAAGCTGTGCCTTTGCTTGGCAATGACAAACAACAGGTTAAATGAGATCTTTTTGAGATGTCAGAGTGGTTTGAAAATTATCAGTCTTTTCGTGAATTTGAAATCCAAAAAAAAGATTTCAAAATCAAAATCGCCCAAACTCCTGCCGAACTCAAAGCCACAATAAAATTAAGAAACTCCATTTATCTGAAGCACTCCACAGCTGAAAAAAAACCTCTAAGCGATAAAGATGATTACGATGAAATTGCAGATCACCTCATTGTGAAAGATCAAAATAATGAGGTCGTGGGCACCTACCGAATTATGGTTTCCGATAGAAACCCGAAACCTTATGCCAGCAAGTATTTTGACCTCTCACCACTTTTAAATCTAGATGGAAGGAAGATGGAGTTAGGGAGAGCCTCTGTGCAAGAGAGCTCCAGATCAGGTCTTATCATTCAAATGCTCTGGAGAGGCATTGCCGAATACATCAAGCAATCAGAATCCAAATACATGTTTGGAACTTCAACGATCTGGGAAAATAATCGAACTCTTGCTCTTAAGATCAACCAGTTGTTAACACAAGAAGAAAAAATTTCAGATTTAGAGCTCAATCCGAGAAGTTTATATCAACTTAAAGACTGGGACGAGAAAATAAAAAATTATTTTGGCCCCCGAATTAAAGTTTCTGATCTTTCTGCTTTATATAGAGGCTATTTTAAACTGGGCGCGCTTTTTGCCAGCAAACCCTCCTACAACCCTGACCTAAATTCAATTATATTTCTAAGTTATGTAAAGATATCCCACATTAAAGACAGGTTTAAAAAAAAGTATGAACTCTTATAAGCAAAATAATTCATTTCAGTATTTAAAACTAGCAGGCCAGCATTTGGAAGAGTTTTTTCTTAAAAGCTCAACCCTACAAAAAGAACTTGAAGAAGCTCGAGTTCAGGCTTTTAAAATTCAGGCCTTTTCAAGAGTTCTGCGGAAAGCCTTTAAAAAAGAAAGCCCAGAACGCTTGCTCATTGATGAACTTAAAACTTTGAGTAAATCCATTGAAGACCAAATTGGAAACTATCTTTATTATTTTGAAATGCATGTATTTGCTCAAAAAGAAGCTGATGAAAAAAACATAAGCTCCTCTAAAAAACAACTTGAGAACTCCAAAGATATTCTATTGAAAAAGAGGAATGCCCTTCTAGAGAAAAGCCACAGAACCACTAGCATTATAAGCTCTATACTTAGTGATTTTGATTTAAAAAAGTATTATTTAAAAGGCCTCTTAAAAGAACTCAAGTCACTTGAAGAAAAAATGAAACTTATTGACCCTAAACTCTTGGAAGACGGCACCCATGAGCTTAGACGACTCATTAGGTGGGTGATTATGTACTTCGTATACCCTGAAAACTTATTTATTTATGATGAAAATAATATCAACCATGATAAATACACTCAGCTCAGCAACTCAAAAACAAGCTCCAATGATTTAGTGGAAATCCACTATAAAAGCATTAAAACTCTCAGCCAGTGGGTGGGTGAGCTAGGCTCTATGAAAGATGCAGGACTCTATGAAAATTTTATTAAGCCTAAAAAAGACCATAATGTCTCACAACCTGAGATCATAAAACTGACAAAAACTATATTAAAAGACTCTAAAAAGCTAAAGCCCTTTAAAAAGTTACGTAAAGCTTTAAGAGCTTAGCTTAAGAAAAAAAACCAAAAAAAAACCTCAGCACAAATACGCGCTGAGGCATCTCCTTTCTTTACTCTCAATTTATGGCAAAGTAGGGAATGAACTTCGTGTCCGCCCGTAGCTCAACTGGATAGAGTACTGGACTTCGAATCCAGGGGTTGGTGGTTCGAACCCGCCCGGGCGGGCCATTTTATTCTAATTTTTAAGACACATCGGT
Organism: uncultured Bdellovibrionales bacterium; assembly: GCA_937936325.1. GTDB lineage: Bacteria > Bdellovibrionota > Bdellovibrionia > Bdellovibrionales > UBA1609 > CALGWV01. The sequence continues at coordinate 10,067 of CALGWV010000022.1, forward strand.
ACTGTGGCTATCACTGTACCCAGTTTACAAGGAAGCTCTATAGTCGGATTCACAGGCACGAAACTATTACCACCATGCACACCTGGCACAAGAGAGTTTAGAGCGGGTATCTTATTCATCTGGAATTCTGCATTCTTTTGTGAATGACTCGGTTGTAACTGGGTAGGAGCTTCTATTGCTCTAAAGTTTTCCACATACTTAGCAAAATACTGGCCTTTACTATTTTGTAAAATCTTCACCTTAACAACATTATCCACAGGTTCTGGCCTACCTCCAGTCACTGTATGATCCCAAACACCTACACACAGAAGCTCTCCCCCTACGACTTCAAGTATGTCACCGCTAATTAGGGTTAGCCTTTTACAAGCTAAAGCGGCTCCATTGTAAGGTCCTGTTATTGACCCTAGAGGCGCACTAAAACCAGGCCTAAAATTGATCACAATACTTTGCGGAGAGTTTCCTCCGTTCCCACAAGTGAGTTTGTAGCTATTATTCACTGCTGCAAAACCGCTGCCCCCAAAAATTAACGAAACTAATAATACTAATGTCTTCATATTTACCCGCATGGGACCAAAAGTAATGCCACTTTGGTACGGTGTCATGAATATGAAAAACCCCATGGTTGCCCCAAAATTCCTGCACCGTATTCTGTATAGACAGTCAAACGTCAAAAACAGAGGTAAAGATATGAGACAACCAG
>CALGWV010000023.1 GCA_937936325.1 uncultured Bdellovibrionales bacterium
TAAAAATATTTTTTACTTTGAATTTCTTTATTATTATTTTAGACCAAGTAAGTAAGTGGTATATCCATAAGAACTACCGCTTGGGTGAAACCATGGATGTGATCTCTGGATTTTTTAATATTACCTATGTTAGAAATTACGGGGCAGCTTTTGGGTTTTTGAACTCTTCTCCGGAGACTTTTAGAAAGCTTTTTTTCCTTATATTTCCTGTTTTAGCCATGATTTTTGTGATCTTTTTAATTAAAGCCTTAAAGAAATCTGAAAATCTGGAGCTGTTTTGTTATAGTTTAATATTTGCCGGTGCCTTAGGGAATTATTTAGATCGTTTAAACTATGGTTATGTTGTGGATTTTTTAGATTTTCACTACAAGGCTGTTTATCATTATCCTGCATTTAATGTTGCAGATATGTCTATAGTTACTGGTGTTGCGGCTCTAATTCTTGGTCCATTGATCTTTAAAAAAGCCTAAGCACTCATGTATCCCTGGTTGAGCTTAGGTCCCTTGCAGGGACCTACATACTTTATCATTTTATCTTCTGTTTATTGTTTTGGAATTTACTTCCTCTCGATACGGGCTCAAAAGATGAAGATGTCCCTCTCTCATGCCATGGATCTGTGTCTCATTGGCATGGTTTTTGGTTTTATTGGGGCGAGGCTTTTCTATGTTTTTTACCAAGAGTGGGAGTACTACTCAGCAGCACCCTTAGAAATCCTTAAATTTTGGAAGGGCGGTTTTGTTTATTATGGTGGCTTTGTTGGAGGCGGCTTAGCCTGCTTCGGCTTCTTAAAATTTAATAATCTCAAAGTAGGAGAGTGGGCGGATTTAGTAGCCCCAGTGCTGTGTCTTTGCTACGGGATCGGGCGATTGGCCTGTCTGGCGGCGGGCTGCTGTTACGGGGCCAACTGTGATTTGCCTTGGGCGATTCAAATTGGGGATTCAGAAGTCTATAGACATCCCACTCAAGTCTATGCTTTTTTATATGAGTTTTTATTTTTCATCATTTTAATTTTACTTGAAAAAAGAAGCCTATTAAAAAAGAAATGGGGCCAGGGGCAGTTATTTGCTTTTTGGTTAGTGGCACATGGAGGGGGGCGCATCCTCATGGAGCACTTCAGGGCGGATCAGCGCGGACAGTTTGTATATAGTTTGTCAATCTCAACATGGATTAGCATAGGGCTTATGAGTTTAGGTCTTTATTTTCTATTTAAAATTAAAAAAAAATAAGTCATATTATTTAGATTCTGTCCTCAATTGAGAGCGCGACTTAGTGAGCGTGTCAGTATTTACCGACTCTATTACAAACTAGACAACCCGAGGCTGACTTGAATTAAAAAACCTAGGACATATGAAACGTCTCTAATTTATCCACACTAAACCACCTTCTAGGTCGGAAGTTTTTCTTCTGCTGAATATCGTTTTAATACGCTTAAAATTTGGATCTATTTTGGAAAAAGTATTTCTACAGGAATAGTTTATGGGCTCTTCTTCCAATGGTCAGTTTTATTAAGAAGGGTCAGTCCTCCACAAATATCCAGTATGATGTACATTTTCAATGTTTTTAAAATCTGGGTCGACTTCACGAAATCTTTTTCTAAGATTAAAAATTTCTATATTCAAGTTTTGTTTTGTGACTTTCAGTAATTGCATGACTCTCCTTAGAGGAATAACCTGATCAGGTTTTTTTAACATTTCTGCTATTAATGGGATATGTCTCCTGTTGAATCCTCCCACTTTCCCTTTATACATAACCCACTGGTGTTCACTATTAACTACGGCGCGATTGGGTTCATGTATAATTGAACCATTAAGCTTAGAAAGCTGACTAAAATTAGGTGATGAAGGAACATATCTAAAAGTAATATGATGTAAGTCATGAACCTTAATTTGAAAAATTGAATTAATAGGACTCTTTAGCCCTAAGGATTTTGTCATTTGTCTGAGGTGCACATAGAAAAGGTTTTCTAGAGCATTATCATAATGATCGGGATAGTCCTCATAAGAAATAGTTTTTTGGCCTGAGAGTTCCGCTAAGTGACTTAAAAAAGGTTCCATGAAATCAAGCTCATCATAAATATGATAAGGTCTGAGCCCAGAAAAAGTATATACTATAGCTTGCTGAGATGGAGTGAGAGCACGGAACTTAGATGGCCAATCCTCAACCATCTCAGATAAAATAACATTTGGCGGATCTTCAAACTCAGTGACGCATCCAAAAGCACTCTGAAATGAAAGTGCTAAAAAAATAGTTGATGTATAAAAGAGTTTAAAGTTAGGGCTGTGTTTCAAAATAGTTTATTTGATCCACCTAAAGCCAATACTCTTTCTAACATTATTATCAGTGGGGTAAACGGTTTCAATTCTTTCAAAATTGGGGTCTAAATCTTGAAATGCTTTTCTTACATGTTTGATTTCAACTCCAAGGCGATTGTTATCTTCAGTCTCTATCCCTAAGAGTGATGAGGCCTGCGGTCGAGAGATGGTTTCTCCTGGAGATTCAAAAAGTGCAGCAACAAACAGGTAGTGACTTTTTCTTAAGTGAATCAACTTTCCATCGAGCATCGCCCACATATGCTTTGAGTTAACAAGAGTTTCCTCACCAGCTAAAACTATAGAGTCTTCAAGTATATTTAAATCACCAAATTGAGGTTCGCTTGGGACATGCCTGAATGTGACTCTAAAAGACTCAAGTAGTCTTACTTGAAACCTATTGTTAAGTGTTCCTTGAAGATCTAATTTTCGTGCTAGTTTTCTCATCAAGACATGCATATTATTTTCAAGGCGGTTCTTAAACTTAGCGTTGTAATCAAAGTAAGATATTTTTTTTTGACCTGAGATCTTAGCGTATAGATTTAAATACTCTGTCATAAAGATATCTACCTCATAAATTTTGTAAGGGGCAAGCTTAATAAAGGTGTGCAAAAGTGCTCTTTCTCTATGAGTTAAGGAAGCATACTTGGAAGGAAAATCATCAACGCCTTCTGAGAATCTTCTCAAGCTCTCAGAGAATTCAAAGTGACCATCACAGCTATAAGAGGGTGTTGAAACAAATGCTGTGAATAGAATAAGGAACACGCCAAAAATGAAATGAATTTTCCTCACGTACTCCTCCTCTTGCATTTTGATACTCTAATATATTGATGAATAAAAAAGAAAACGAACATATGTTAATCCACTTTCCAGTAATAGCCAACATTTTTGACAAGTTGAATTCGGTTAAAATTGGGGTCTAATTTTTTGAAAACTTTTTTTAACTTGTAAATCTCTACAATAAGCCTTTGCTGAGAGTGTCCCCTTAGCCCTGCATATCTGAGTAAGTGTGTGTGGGGTATTACTTTGCCTGGGGTAAGGACCAATGCTTCAATGATGAGGTGTCTGATGGGGCTCATTGTGGAGGAAAGCTTTACGACTCGCCCTTTATAAAAAGCCCAACGCTGTGTCGAATTTACAATGAGTTTGTCTGGCTTAAATTCAGTTGAACCTTCGAGTCTAAGCACTTCCTTGTAAGTAGGATTTGGAGAGTATCTAAAAAGTAGATGGTGAACTTCAAAATTTCTCGCTTCAAAAATAGGGTTAAGTTTAAAATCTATATCCAATTTTTTGGAAATTATATTTAAAAGAACTAAAAGCTGATCAGGTAGGTTTTCGTAGTGGTCTGCATAGTCCTCAAAGCTAACAGCTGCGCGGGTGCTGGCTAGCTCGGCCCATCTATTTAGAAAAAGCTCCATGAATGTATGCTCGTCATAGATAAGAAATGGGGAGAGTGACGCAAATGTATCAACTAATGCTCGCTCCTGAGGTCCCAACAACCTATATTTATCAGGCCAATCTTCAACCAGTTCAGATAAAATAACATCAGGTGGGCCTTCAAATTGGGCTGCGCAAGCGTAGGCGCGAGGGCTAGAAAGTAAAAAACAAGGAAGTAAAACGACTATAAAAAGAAGGAGTTTTTTTGAAAAAACTTTTAAGAATCTAACTGTCGCAATAGAAGAGCAAGCTGGCACAGAATTTAGGGTTTTCTGTAAAAATAAAAATTTTGTAAGATGAGTTTTCATTCTCAGTCTAAAGCCCAATAATAACCGTTTCTGTATCTTGAGAATTTAATCTTGTTAAAATCAGGATCTACTTTTCTAAATCGATCTCTAAGGCGCATCATTTCTATCTTGGGCCTAGGTAATGTCCCAGGATTTTGAGTGATGGAGATAATTCTTTCTTTGGCCAGAGTCGGATTACCCGGTTTAATTAACTCAGCTAAAAGTAGATAATTTTTTCTGTTAAAATGTCCAGATAACTCAATGACTTCACCCTGGTAAAAAGCCCAGAGATGCTTTGGGTTAGAAATAACACCAGCTTCTTCCGAAAATATTGACCCAGGCAGGTTAACTAGTATTTCAAATGTTGGAGGTGTGGGAGTATACCTAAATCCTAAATTTCCTTTGCTTAAAGATTTAGCTTGAAATATGTGAGCAATGGCGTCCAATCCCAGCTGTGTTTTTATTTCACTAAGGGCGATTCTAAATGTGGCTTCAAGACTTTCAAAATGTTCTATATAGTTGTCAAAAGTGACAATTTTTTTTCCCGTAATTTCTGATCGACGTTTTATGTAAGCCTGCATAAAAGTATGCTCATCATAAATATAGTAAGGTTTCAGTGAAACAAATGTATCCAAAACGGCACGTCGAGCAGGGGTGAGTAACCAATATCTTTCGTGCCAGTTCTCAACTAACTCTCCAAAAACTTCTGTGCCTGGAGGGTTTTTGATAAAAACGCCCTCAATTTTAGGAAAGCTATGAACTCTGGGTGGGACTGTAAACTCATCCTCACAGCTATACACACTTTGAACAGAGAAAATGCTCAGGGTGAAGAGTAAAACTAAAAATAGATTATTAAATGCTGGAAATTTCATGTTTGGCCCATAGTAAAAAAAGAGTTAATGCAAAAAAACACCTAGGGCGCGAGGCCCTAATACTCCTAATTGATTTTATTAAAATCTCTGGGCTAATTCTTATAGTACTTGTCTTTTTTTTACAAGAATGAAGTCATGCTATTGTAGATATTTCACTCATTTTTATACATCAACTTAAGAGGGCTTTGAGCCCTCTCTTTAGCTATAAACAGCTGTAGGTGGACTGCGGAAATTTAACTGGAGGCTTAGAGGCTAAAGCTGCAAGTTAGGTTGTCCGGCAGAGTTTCCTTCTTCAAATTCCTCAGGGGTCACATATCCCAATGAGGAATGAACTCTCTTCTTGTTATAAACCTCTTCAATAAAATAGGGCAAGCTTTCTAAAACATCCAGATAAGTTTCATAGCTCCACATATAAATTTCATTGTCTTTTAAAGTCTTCATAAACGATTCTGTCCAAGTATTATCATAAGGGTTTGCCTTTCTAGAGCAAGACACCTTAAAACCATGCTGATTCAATTCTTTAATGTATTTATCACAAAGGTATTGAACTCCTCGATCTGAATGGTGTATCACCCCTGTGGCTCTGGCTTTCTTCTTAAAATCGCCATCTTCAGAGCATCTAAAACCAACTCTCCATCTATTGATTTTGAAATCTGCCAACCAATTACTTTTCTTGAAAATAAATCTAAAATGACGGCCAGGTAAATAAAACCATTTTCAATTCTGATATAGGTAATGTCGGCTGTCCAAACTTGATTGGCGTGCGTGAGGTTTTTTCCTGGAAGAAGATTCTGATAAACTCTAAAACTATGCTCAGAGTTGGTGGTCACTATAAAATTTTTTCTAGGTTTAATCGGTGTTGTTGCACGGTAAATTGTCCTGAAGTATCAAAATAATGAATATATAGTTGAGAAAATTTGAAAAAATATCTCTAAACCTCAAAATATGGCCTACATCTTCAAAATGGCTATGCAACAACGCCGATTTAATCTGAAGCTTAAACTTCTTTAAAACCCTTCTGAGACGTCTTTCGCCGATTTCTATACCTGAGCGCTTAAGATACTCCCTGAGCATTCTATATCCAGCTCTCGGGTGGATCACACGCACTTGCTCAACCTTGGATCTCAGATCGGCATCTTGTTCTTCTTTCGTAAAGCCATGGAATAACCTGTAAATATTTGCTTTTAGTGAAAATATTGATATAAAAAGAAAATTCTGAGGGTAATCTATGAATCATTTTTTTTTAAAATCTTGTTTGATTTTTTTTTTCATTATCTCTCAAGGTAATGAAGCTTTCACTTTTCAAAAAAAAAAGTGTTCTCGTCAATTTCGAAAGCCCGAGATTATCCCGAGTGTTGATCTTTTTCTACATGAATTATCAGTTTTAAAAAAGGAGTATTTCACACTTGCAGAATACAAACGTCTTGTTAAAAATGGAGCTCGCCCCAAGAATAAGCGCTACATTTTTCCAAAAAATCCTGGTGATTTTTATAAAGATCAACTTCGTGTCCGCGGTGAAACTTGGAGTTGGGAAAAGCTACATCCACACGGAAATTTAAGAAAGCAGTTCATGTCTTTAGATCGATTCTTGGATGAAATTACTAAATTACAGCTGTCTTCAGAGGGATATAGAAAGGCTTATAAATTAAAAACCTTACCTAGTTATAGTGATGTTACTTTTCCATCAGACCCTTCAAAACAGTATAGAGCTGCACTTAAGGCCTCAGGACGTAACTATATTTGGGCCAAAGAAGGCCCAAATCCACTTTATGTACCAGATGTCACGAGTTTTATTGAAGAATTAAGGCATTTGAAATCAGAATATTTCACATTAGATGAGTATTTGAAATTTATCGAAGCTGGAGCCCGTCCAAGAGATCAAAGGTACATTTTTCCAAAAAAGCCTGACGTATTTTATAGAGATGAGCTCCTGGCTCAGGGGCAAACCTGGAATTGGCAGAGGTTACACCCTCATGCTCATTTGAAAAAAAAATTTATGTCTTTAGATAGGTTTTTGTCTGAAATTGCTCAGCTAGAGCTTTCTTCATCTGCTTATAGGCAGGCCTATAAATCTAATGATTTACCTGTTTATGACGATGTTATTTTCCCGTCAACTCCCAGCTCATTTTATAAAAAAGAATTGGAGTTAACAGGTCGTAAACTGCATTGGTCTAAAAAGGATCCAAGTCTAAGATATTTAGAGGCTAGGCCGAAATATTTACCTGATATTGCAAGCTTTATTGAAGAGTTAAGATACCTTAAAGAGGGTTATTATACTTTTAGAGAATATACAGATCTTATAGAAGCTGGTGCACGCCCAAGGGATGAGAACTATGTTTTTCCTAATGTGCCCAATCAAATTTATAGAGAAGAGCTTCTTGCTCGGGGTGAGAAATGGAGTTGGGAGAGCATACATCCACACAGAGATAAGAAAAAAACTCTTATGCCGCCAGAGCGTTTTATACAAGAAATTCTAGATCTAGGAATGACTGTGAGTGTGTATGAGGCGAATCATAAACTAGGGACTCTGCCTGTTTACCCGGATGTTTATTTTCCGGCTCGACCACGTGTTGCATATAAGAATTACAGAGGGAGTTTAGGGGAGAAGTTTTTATGGCCTAAAATAGGGAGCTTACAAAAAAGAAATGCAACATCACCTCATCTCAGTAAAAGAGTATATTTGCCTTTTCCAGAAGCGCGTAAACATTTAACTTCCCCAGAATATAAAGCTCTTACTAGGGGTGAAAAGGAGCGTATACCGATTCCTTTAAACCCAGAGGAGTATTACGGTGTCACTTATGATGAGTTATATAGCCTTAGCCTCTTTAGTTTGGAAGAGTTTAGATATTTTCTCAAAGAAAAATCAATCTTTGATCAGAGCCAGTATATGGCGTTTTATAGCCCAGAGAGTTATTCTGGTGTTTTGCCGCAGAACCCTGTGATTGTGTATGGAATGACTTGGGACGATATTATAGATGGAATAGACTAAGGGGGGCACTTTATCCAAAATCCATCTCAAATTTAAAGCCTGTAAAACTAACTCATAAAATTGATTTCTGTATATACATGAGTAAGGCTTTAGTCCGAACTAGAGTATCGAAAAAGGCATGATGAGCAGGCTGAAGCGCCCAATACTTTCGTGCCAATTCTCAACTCATTCTCCAAAAATCTCTGCGCCCACAGTCCACATTACAGTATTTGCCCTTTTTTTTACAAGAATGAAGTCATGCTATTGTAGATATTTCACTCATTTTTATACATCAACTTAATAGGGCTTTGAGCCCTCTCTTTAGCTATAAACAGCTGTAGGTGTCAAATTTTACGTAAATAGAGCCGTATTCTTCTTTGATATCAGCAAGATCGCCTCCAGACTCTTCCGTGTAATAACGAATGGCTCTGTCTTTTTGCGAATGGAAAGCACTAAGGGCAAATACATTTAAGTCTTCTTCTGCGTCGTAATGGTGCCCAAAATAGCGATCTTCATAGATCTCGTTATAGAGCACAATACTTCCCAGGAAGCTGCAATCCTCTGCCTGAGCTGATTTGTGGCTCACTAGAGTGATATGGTTGTAATAGTCGTAATTTGCTTCATAGCTGATACTATCAAAGGGGGCTATAATGCTCACACCAGCCTGAGTTTCAAGTATCCACTGACCATCACAGGCGGCGAGACTCAGCATACATAGGCTAAATAAAAGTCGGACTAAAACTGTCGTAAAGGGCATAAAAAAAATCTCCTGATTAGAATTGCTTATATAGCTTAAACCCTAAGTTGTTTAAAAAGTTTCTGTTGGAGTTTGTTTAATTTCTAGTGGGGGGAGG
>CALGWV010000024.1 GCA_937936325.1 uncultured Bdellovibrionales bacterium
GAGTCTGTTAGCAAAAGTTTTCCAAACTTTTATGATGTTCTTGAAAAACTTAGAGCTCTCAAATGAGTTTAAAGCTATCTCGCTCTATAGTCTTGTTGGGGCATCGTGGAGTGGGAAAAACGACATTTATGTGCGCCCTTCACGAGCGCCACCCAGATTTAAAAGTTTATGATTTGGATCAAGAAATCATAAATCGATATGGCCCGATAGAAGATCTTTTTTTAAACCATGGAGAAGACTACTTTCGAAAACTGGAGCAGGTGTGCTTCAAGAACATTTTAAATAAAAACAAATCCGAGCATATCCTAATATCAGTGGGTGCAGGTTTTGAGACTGAAAAGTGGATTTTACCTCATAAGCTTAATTGGATTCAGCTGCAAAGGCAGACAGATCTGTGCCCTCGAATATTCTTAGATCGTCCAAAATTAGATCAAGCCCTTACAGATCCAGAAGAGTACTTATTTAGAAAATCCAAGAGAGATCTAAGTTGGAAAAAAATGAGTGGCAAGACTCCATTTTTGATTCCTGAAGGCCAGCCCACAGATCAGCTCTATCAAGACTGTCTGGATGTATTTGCTGCTTTAATTGAAAAAAGGCCTATTCATTCCCAAAGCTATGCCACTTTAAACTCTGAGCTGATGCTTTCCTTGTGGATAAATGCCTATTCTAATTGGGAGCTAAAAACGGATATTTTTTCAGTTGAAGAGATGGGCTATGTTTTAGCTAGCCAAAAAGAATTTCAAAAATTTTTAGTCTCAGTGAGGACGCCGCTTTCTGAAGCTGAGGTGCGTGAGCTTGTTAAGCTTAAGGAAGTCTTTAAATTTCAACTTGATATTGATGAGGCTTATCTTCCAAGTTTTAAAGAGCCTTTAAAATTAAATTTTGGCGTAGATTCAGTGATAATTTCTTCCCATGAGCAGACTCCTCCAGAATCTAACCCTGGGACTCAGCTTAAGTGGTCTCCTGAAATTACGGATCAAAGCCAAATGAAAGTGGCTTTGGACTGGTTCATGAACGACCGAGAGCAAAGAAGTTTACTTCCCCGAGGCTGTTCAGGAAGGTGGGCTTGGGCAAGAGAGCTGTTAGGTTTTCAAAATCTAAATTTTTCTAGATTAGATTATGTGGGAAGCGCCCCTGAACAGCCTCCATATTTTCGTGATAGACATAATCAAAAAAAAGATGGGGGTTTTTTAGGTCTAGTCGGTCATCAAATTTCTCATAGTCGTACTCCCAGTTTTCACAGTCGATGGGCTGGGATGAAAAATTTAGAGCTGAAAGTATTTGATGTTTGGCCAGAAGACTTTGAGCTTTTTAAAAGTTTATTCTTGATTCAAGATAATACTAAAAATTATTTACTAGCCATTACAAGTCCATTCAAGAGTCTCTGGGGGGATGGGGAAGCTTCAAATACTTTTGTGAAATCTAAGTCCAAAAGTTATAAGTTTACAAGCACTGATGATGTCGGAATGCAGGCTTTGCTCATTGAGCTTCGTAACTTAGCCTCTCCAGCTCCATATGTGGTTTGGGGTGGTGGTGGAGTTTTGGGTTCAATAAAATCTGTCTTACCTGAAGCATTACTTTACTCTGCAAGGACAGGAGAGCCTAGGTGTAGAAGTACAAAAACTCCAGAGTATCCAGTTCATTTAATTTGGGCGGCAGGCCAAATAGAGCCTCCAAGAGACTGGCCTTTTGATGTTCTTTCTGTTTTGGATTTAAGTTATCATGATCATTCCCCAGCTATTGCAATCGCAAAAAGACTTGGGGTGAAATATCTTTCAGGTGCAGCTATGTTTGAAGCTCAAGCCTTAGCTCAACAGGAATTTTGGTCTCAACATATCTAAAGGATTCTATAAATGTCTAATATTTTTGGTCGCCATTTAAAGATGATCACTTTTGGCGAAAGCCATGGCCCTGGGATGGGAGTTGTTATTGATGGGCTTCCCTCTGGGGTGCCGATTCGTTTAAAGTTTATTTCACAAATGCTAGAGCGAAGACGCCCAGGTCAAAATCAATTTGTGAGCTCCAGGCAAGAAGCTGACGAATTTGAAGTCCTTAGTGGAATGCTTGGAGGCATAAGTCTGGGCACTCCTTTAAGTTTCGTTGTTAGAAATAAAAATCAAAAATCTGAAGATTATAAAAACTTAAAGCCCCGCCCTGGTCATGGAGATCAAGTTTGGTTAGACAAGTATGATCACGTAGATTTGCGAGGAGGTGGCAGGTCCTCTGGCCGAGAAACCCTAAGTCGTGTTATAGCTGGTGCTGTGGCTATGGAGTTTATAGCTAACCAATATCCTGAGTTTGAGATTTATAGCGGAATCACACAGATGGGGCCTCTTGAGTTGGGAGTGCCAGACACAAAACCTCAATGGCCCAGGTATCAACCCCCTCAAAATCAGTTGGGTTGTTTTACAAAAGAGGATGCTCTAAAAGTCCAGGATTTATTGGCCAAAGCTAAAGCCGATGGAGAAAGTTATGGCGGCTCTGTGAAATTCAGTTTGAAACAAGTTCCAAAATCCCTAGGGCAACCTGTGTTTGCAAAACTTAAAGCAGACCTGACTTCTGCGTTCATGGGAGTCGGCGCTGTTTCAGGAGTAAGCCTTGGGAGTGCCGTTAAACACAAAGGCCTTAAAGGAACAGAATTTCATCAAAACCCAAAAAACTATGGTGGCGTATCAGGTGGGATCAGTACCGGAGAAGACATCGAATTTGATATTTTCTTTAAACCTACATCCTCCATTTTAGATGTTGCAAAAAAAGGTCGCCACGACCCCTGCATTATTCCAAGAGCATTAGTCGTGCTTGAAGCCATGGCCGCGTTTGTGATAGCGGATCATATACTTTTAGCTAGGTGTGATAATACAGCTAGGGAATAAGTCTATGCTTTTACTCCTTAATGTAATTTTTTAATTTTAGCAGCAGTTTCGTTATAGCACTCGGGTAGCAGAGTGAAGTATATTGTTTATGAGAGTGAGATAATTTTGAAGCTTTGATTTCAGATAATGATCAGGGTTCTCTTCTAAAATTGGGGGTTCAAGGAACAATCCAGTCCCCAAGGCCCCACGGATTCAGGGGCAGATAGACTGAGTCAGCTTAAAGAGACTGGCACCCAGCTGATCAGCATCT
>CALGWV010000025.1 GCA_937936325.1 uncultured Bdellovibrionales bacterium
CGGCGGTAAAAACCCATGAAACGTCCTCCCCCAGCGTCGTGCTCAAAATGTTCTCTTTCACCGTACAGGTGAGTACGATTCAAGAGAAAATTTCTGCGCTAGACACTGCTGAAGCACGTTTGATGGGTTTTTCCTCGCCACTTATCCGCGAATCTGGGTAATATTGTGTTTTTTGAATTCAAAATGCTTTGTGGATTAATTAACCAATTTCAAGGTCCAAGAAAGAGCCCTCCAGATTAAAGCACAAAAGCTTTTAAACTTTTATAGGATCAATCATACTCGGTTTTTTTCAATTGAATGTCTTAAATTTGTAGAAAATTCCCCTGATTTATGGTTTTTGTAGAGGTATCTCTATATAGAATCGTAGAATTTGAAGCTTGGAGGCAAAATTTTGCCGTATTTAATGTCTAAATGTGTTCAAAATAAAAAAATCCAAATTTCATTTGAAATTTGGATTTAGATCTTTAAATTTTAGAATTGATAAGACTACTTTTTACGAGTACTACGTCTTACTGCTTTTCTCTTGGTTGTTTTCTTCTTAGCCACTTTTCTCTTAGTCGCCTTCTTTTTAGTAGCTTTTTTCTTTGCTGGCTTTTTCTTAGCTACTTTTCTCTTAGTCGCCTTCTTTTTAGTCGTCTTCTTCTTAGCTACTTTTCTTTTAGTCGTTTTTTTCTTAGCAACCTTCTTTTTAGCTGTCTTTCTCTTAGTCGTCTTCTTCTTCGTTGCTTTTCTTGCTACTTTCTTCTTAGCAACTTTTTTCTTCTTCGCTGGTTTGCGAGTGACTTTCTTTTTTGTAGACTTCTTTTTAGAAGCCGATTTCTTCTTGCTTGTTTTTTTCTTCGCTGCGGCCATAAATCCTCCTTAAAAAAATTTGCCCTTAATATAAGTTTTCATTCCTTGACGTAAATGGTCAAGATAAAAAAATAACTTGAGTCTGGTTCTTGCATCTCTTTATACAATTTTATGATATGCAAACTTATCTTATTTACACTTTTAATGTTCGAATGGATGTCCGTATTTGGGATATTATGCTTCTATAAACAGAAAAAATTTATCTCTATTAAGGACTTCAACTCACTCATTAAGGTCTTCCTATTTATCAAACTGATAGGGGTTCCTTTACTGATAGTCGCTAATCTTCAGGCTTTTAGTATTTTTTGTAGCTTATCTTTTTTAATCTATATTTTTTTAATATACCAAAAAATATACAGGCAAAAAAAAGAGTTTCAAAACTGGAAAATTTGCTTTCTCCAAAGTATTTTAACTCATCTCAGGCTAGGGGCTGGGCTCCAAATTGCTCTACGACGCAGTGTCGATGAAAGTCCTGTTCGGGTAAAAGAAAAGCTTGAAAATCTGTTGGAAATTCTAAAAAACCTACAAAATAAATCATATATTCCCAGAGATTCTTTTGCCAAAAAGCTTTATTTTATACTTTTAAATAGCAATCAATGTGTGGATCAAATCGAAAGATGGGTTTTTGTCCTTAAAAACCAAAAACTTTACAAAAACAAAGCCCAAACTCAACTCACCCAGTTCAGACTTCAACAATTGATTATTTCTGCACTCTACTTTCTGATGTTTGGACTTCTCATGAAATCTGGAAAACTCAACTTAAAGCTATTCAGCTTACAGCTCAGTCTGATGCTAATGGCTCTAGGCTATCTGTTTTCAAAATATATCTTAAGCAAATACAAATGGCGTCTATAAAAAAATGGAGTTTGAGTGACAACAACACCTTTGAGCTTAGACTTAGTACAGCTTTGCATCGATGGCCTAATGGAGGGCAAAAGCCTCAAAGCTTTAGCCCAAACTCTTATAGTCACTGGGACGAACACAAAAGTTCAGGCCCTCTTTCAAAAGTCAGTATTTGTACATAGCCATGCTCAAAAAGAGATCAAGTGGAATGCGTTTATAAAATCTCAATCTAGCCTGAGCTTAAGAGCTTTTTTAAGAATATTAAAACAGGCCTATGAAGGCTACCCCAGTTTGGAGCAACTTAAAGTTTTGGAAGCTGAGATTTACAAACTCATGGAAGAAGAGATGGAGTCTTATAATTTAAGCTTGTCCTATAAAGCTCTTCTCCCTACATTTTTATTTTACTTTCCTGCCTTACTGCTGCTTATCTTTACTCCACTTTATCAGGAGTTTATACAGCTCGGATTAATTTAAACCTACAAAGGACTCTATGAATAAACCAAAACTTATCCTCATCCTAATTCTATGCTTTGGGTTTAGTAATTTGGCATTCGCAAGCCTACACTGCCCAAAAGAAACTTACGACATCAGAATCTGCCTTAAAACTTTTGAAACCCAGGGACCACCCCTGATCCAATGCTACTTAGACCCCTGTATTCTTAAATTATATCGAAGTGAACTCTCCAAGCACTGCGAAGAGATTCTGCCCCAGACTTCAAATAAACTATTAACATCAGCTCTTTTAAAAGAAAAAAACCACCTCCCTCAAAGCTGTCAGCTTGAGCTCAAAAAATTAGAATATAGATTCACAAAAGACTAAAACACTTGCTCAAGCACTCTATAAAAATTACAGAGCACTCATTTCAAGTAGCCCAGTCTGGCAGCCCAAAGTATGGTCTTTTCATTATGGCAATGTTGAGATCCTTCTGGTCTAACAAGAAATTTTATCAAAAAGAAAAGCTTCTTGCAGAAGGAAGTGTGGCTCATGTGTATTCGGGCTTTCTTATAGACCCTAAATACAAAATCAGAAAGCATATTGTACTCAAAGTCTTCAAATCCAAATCAAAAAATTTTAAACTCATATTTAGAAAAGAAATTCAAAACCTCTTCAGTGTAAATAGTGCGTATTGCGTACAGATTTTGGATTGGATTGAGCTTAAGGGGCATCCCACATTGGTCATGGAAAGAGTTCACGGCCTGACACTTCAGGAGATTCTTCACAGATGTCATGAGATCCCCCTTCAATCGCAGCTCTATATTATAGATGAAATCCACAATGCTTTGCTTGATCTTAAAACTCTAGGCATTCATCATGGCGACCTTTCTTTAAACAATGTCTTAATCGATTACAACGGCCAAATTAAACTGATTGATTTTGGGTTAGCCCAAGTCTTAGAATTTGAAACATTCTGCACCCCTGAATTCGCCGCTCCAGAAACTCTCTCAGGCCAAGGAGTCAGCCATGCTTCTGATTTATTTAGCCTTGGGAAGATTGGAGCTCGCTTAGGTCTGCATGAAGACATCAAAAGTCTTCTCCCTCTTTCTCCAGAAGACAGAAAATACAGCCCAACTCAAAACACGACCCACAATAAAACAAATTTAATATTTCTTCTCCAAAAGCGACTCACTAAAACTCACCTTCCTTTCACACAAGGGCAAAGCACTCTTCCTCAAACAAAAGAATATGACTTTTACCAGCCTCAGCCCCTCTCTAAAACTAAACAAGAGCACTTTTTAAAAAATTTAGTCAAAAAATGTAGCCTCTTCTGGCTCATCAGCTTTTTAAGCTTAGGAGTTGTCAGGTCCCAGAGAGAACACCCCCCTCTCTCACTCATGAAAGTACAATTATTGTCATTGAAAGGTTATGAAATATATATAGATGAGAAATGGAAACCCCTTCCTATTGAACTTCGAATTAAGTTCAACCCCTTAGAAAAACAGAATCAAATTTACAAGTGGCGACTTCATAGAAAAGTGGGGCTTTTAGAAATAAAGCTTAAACCTCACAATCAAAAAATCAATTTGGACCTAATATCTTTAACCTCTGAATAATTTTATTGAGGCTATGAGATGACTAGATGCCTGCAACCTTGAGTATTCTCCTAAATTTCTTAAAATTGTTTTCAATTTGCGAAGGATACTTTGAACGTCCTAGAAAGGGGTATCTTGAGCCGTGGTATGTATTCACAACACATTCGATTTGCGACCATAAGTGGGCTTTTTCCTCAAATAGAAAACGACTTCAAGAAGTTAAGAAAAATACTTAAAAATCAAAAGCGCGTAACATCAATGAGTCATTCTTGTACACCACAGACATTCACTATTGAGCTTTGTAAATTTAAGGGTGCGTATGACATAATACTCTCAAAGAGACTTCACTTTGGAGATTTTAATGGAACTCATTATTAACTTTTTTTTAGGAGCCGTTCAGGGCTTAACTGAGTTTTTACCGATCTCAAGCTCTGGGCATCTTGTCGTGGGACAAAAGCTTTTGGGTATTGAGACCCATGATTTATTTTTAGATATACTCACCCACTTAGGGACTTTGTTTGTTATCTTTATCTACTACAGAAAAGAGCTTTTACATGTACTCAAAGAAAGCCTACGACTGAACGCCGATATTTTAAAGCTTATCTTTTGGGCCTTAGTGGGATGCCTACCGGCCATCTTATTGGGGCTGAGTTTAAAAAATTATATTCTTGAATTTTTCGATCAAAGCTTCTTTGTGGGTTTATTTTTCGTTTTTACTGCTCTTGTTTTATATTTAACAAAATGGGCTCGCCCTCAAATATCTGAATTTCAGTTTGACGAACTCTTACTCAAGCTCAACGTCTCAACAGTTCTTAAGATTGGAGTAGCCCAGAGCTTAGCTCTTTTTCCAGGGATCAGTCGTTCCGGAATGACGGTTTCCACGGCTTTATTTTGCGGTTTAAGCCCAAAAGAGTCTGCCTTCTTTAGTTTTTTAATGGCTATCCCATTAATTTTAGGCGTAAGCCTTGTGAGCATTATGGATATTTCATCCTTGAGCCCACAGTTTAGTGTTTTCGAATATAGCGTGAGCTTTTTAAGCTCCATGGCTTTTGGAATTGTAGGATTGTTTGGCATCGTTCGATTTTTAGAAACTAAAAAGCTTCACACATTCAGTTATTATTTGGTTCCTCTGGGTTTGTTTGTCATACTGTTCTGAATTTAGGAGACCTTATGATTCACAAATCCCTACTCGACACCATTGGCTCAACCCCAATTATCAAACTTAATAAAGTTTTACCTCAAAACTCTCCCCATCAATTTTGGGCCAAGCTTGAGTTCTTTAATCCAGGTCTCAGCATTAAAGACCGTATCGCACAGGCTATCATCTCTGGCGCTGAAAAACGAGGGGACCTCCCTCCTGGTGGAACAATTGTGGAAGCCACATCTGGAAACACAGGGGTGGGACTGGCAATGGTGGCGGCTATCAAGGGTTATAAATGTGTTTTTGTCATGCCTGAAAAAATCAGCATGGAAAAACAGGATACTCTTAAGGCTTATGGCGCCGAAGTGATCATCACACCGAGCGGCCTTGAGCCTGACGATCCCCAAAGTCACTACTCTGTCGCAAAGAAAGTGGCCGCTGAAAACCCAAATGCATATCTGACAAACCAATACGATAATTTAGATAATCGCAAGCTCCATTTTGATGTCACCGGACCAGAAATTTGGGAACAAACAGAGGGACAACTCGATGTTTTTGTCGCAGGTATCGGAACTGGTGGAACACTCTCTGGAGTTGGTCAGTACCTTAAATCTAAAAACAGCCAAATAAAAATTGTTTGTAACGATCCTATCGGAAGCATTTTAGCTGATCTCCATAAGTATGGTGAAGTTAAAGAACCCCCGGCTTCTTATCTCGTAGAAGGTATTGGTGAAGACATGCTCCCAGAATGTGTTGATTTTACTGTAATTGATGATTTCATAAAAGTGAACGATAAACAGGCTTTCCAGCTTTGCAGAAGATTGGCAAAAGAAGAAGGCCTCATGGTCGGCCCTTCATCAGCATCAGCTCTTTTTGGGGCTTTTGAATATGCCAAAACTTTATCAAAGCCCTCTAATATATTAGTTTTAATGGCAGATCATGGTTCAAAATATTTGAGTAAAGCATTTAACGACAAATGGATTCAAGAAAAAGGATTTTAAAATGAAGTTTTCAACTCAAGCCATACATGCCGGACAAAAGCCTGATCCCAGCACCGGCGCAATCATGACACCGATACATCTGAGCTCCACTTTTGTTCAGTCTTCCCCAGGAGTGCATCAAGGTTATGAGTATAGCCGCACAGCAAACCCCACGCGAAAGGCTTACGAAACCTGTTTAGCTTCGCTAGAAGCTTGCCGCTTCGGCCACGCTATGGCTTCGGGCTGTGCCGCAACAACCACAGTCATGAGTATGTTCGAGCAAGGCGACCACATTATTGCTGGCGATGATATGTATGGTGGAACTCTGAGATTGTTTGAAAAAATAATTAAAAAATGGGGCCTTGTATTTACCTACGTCGATATGACTCTAGGAGCTGAAGAGCTTGAGAAACATATCACACCAAAAACCAAATTAGTTTGGCTAGAAACTCCGACGAACCCCATGCTCAAGATTTCTCCTATCAAAGACATTGCCGATTGGTGTAAAAGTAAAAAAGTTTTATTGAGTGTCGATAACACTTTTATGAGTCCTTACTTTCAAAGACCTATCGAACTAGGAGCTGACATTGTCGTCCACTCCACCACAAAGTTTGTAGGAGGACACAGTGATATGGTTGGCGGCGCAATTCTAACCGACTCTCCTGAGCTCAACGAAGCCTTACATTTTTCTGTAAATTCTATAGGCGCCATTGCCTCTCCGTTTGACTCCTTCATGGGACTGAGAAGTTTAAAAACCCTCAGCCTCAGAATGGAGGCCCATCAAAAAAATGCATTATCTATATCCAAGTTTCTTGAAGGTCACAAAAACGTCGACCAAGTGATTTACCCAGGATTAGAATCTCACCCCCAACACGCATTAGCAAAAAAACAAATGCATGGTTTTGGAGGAGTCTTAAGTTTTAAAGTTAAAGGCGGACTCGATAAAGCCCGCAGCTTCTTGGAAAACTTAAAGGTCTTTGCCCTTGCAGAAAGCCTTGGCGGAGTGGAGTCCTTGATTGAACACCCTGGTATCATGACCCACGCCAGCGTCCCTGAAGCTCAAAGAGCGGCCTTGGGAATAGATGACTCCCTGATCCGCATCAGTGTTGGAATTGAGGACATTGAAGATCTAACAAAAGACATAGAGCAGGCTTTGAATTAAAAAACGAATTTTATTTTAAATACGACGGCACCTTGTTAAAAGAGTGTCGATTTGACATTAAATGGAAATCAAGACATCTTAATTGTTTGAATTTTGGCTTGGTAGCTCAGTCGGTAGAGCAGAGGACTGAAAATCCTCGTGTCGGCGGTTCGATTCCGTCCCAAGCCACCACTTCCTATTGTGGCAATTCTATTGAGCAGCTTTATCCCTTTTAGGCTTTACTTTTGGAAATGGATAGTTTGTTTTTTGTTTAAAATCTACATTAGCGAGTTCTAATATTGTTTTTGCATAATCATTATGCTTAGCTGTAGAAATTCGCCCCCCAATACTACCTACTAATGTTGGAGCCTTTAATCCGTACTCTTTTTTTGTATTTAAGATTCTTTTAGAAGACTCTTTTATCTCCCCGGCTAATAAACTATCACCCTCGGCCTCTTTACAAATTTTCTTAGCCACATTGTGTTGTTCTTGAGTGCTTATTTTACCTAAAATTAAAACATCATTTCCAGCTTTAATTGCGGATTTAATAGCATCATAATCTCCATAACGTTTTTTTACTGCCCCCATCAAAAGATCATCTGTAACGATAAGACCTTGATGTCCTATATCTTCTCTCAACCAACCTGTGACTACTTCACGTGACAGACTGGCTGGCGGTCCATCTTTTCCTAGTATTTTAGGTAAACTAATATGTCCCACCATAACAGCAGGAGCTATTTCACTCCTTGCTAATACATCTCTAAATGGCTTAAGCTCTATCTCTTCCATACTTTTTTTTAACTTATTTACTGAAGCTAGCCCAACATGGCTGTCTGTATTCGTATCCCCATGACCTGGAAAGTGTTTTAGAGTTTGAATTACACTTCCATTTGATTGACCCGCAAGCAGTGCCCCACCAATTTTAGTCACTCTTTCTGGAGTGGTTCCAAATGATCTCTTATACTTTCCTATCACTGGATTCTTTGGATTAGAGTTCACATCCAAGACAGTTCCGAAGTTCCAATTAATTCCAACTGCCGAAAGTTCTGCAGAAGAAACTCTTCCGAATTCAAATGCCTTGACCACTGAATTTGTCTCTCCCAGTTCAAAATGAGATGGAATTTTTGTAAAACCACGCATTTCATTTAACCTCTGAACTAGCCCGCCCTCTTGGTCAACAGCTATAAAAAGAGGTGGATTTCTTAACTTTTGAAGATTCATCGTAAGCTGTAAAACATCATTAGGAGTACTCATTTTTTTAAAGTTATCCCCAAAAAGGATAACACCACCAACAATTTTATTTGCCGGAGGAGGCACTCGTACCATAAACATTTGACCTACACTTTTAATACAGTCAGCAGATACTGATAATCCAAAAGATAAATTTAAAACAAAAACTAAACTAACCCTTGTCATAGGCAACCTGAGATCTGATTAAAATATGGGAGTTCCACTTGTCTGGAATTTTTTTATACTTACGGGTTTTTAATATTTCTTTAGTGGCAATTGTATAAGATATACCTGGGTAAATAAAAAATAGCCTGTCATAGGTTTCTTTACAAAGGCCTCTTTGAGCCAAACTATCAAACTTATGAATCAACTCAAGGTAAATCTTCTTGTGCTGTTTTTTTGATTTTTTTTTCGATTTTTGGTTTAAAATGAATGCAAGTTGCTTTTCACCCTTTAAATGAGTTTTAATAACTCGAAACTCTTCTCCAATGGGAATCCCATCAAACGATATCTTCAATAACTTATCACATGAATAAGCCTTAAAAGAGATACAGAAAAAGATAAATAGACGGCACAAAGTAAACATATCTCTTTGTCGGAGGATTTAAGCAATAACTCAACAATCAGTCAGGCGGCCTTTGGCCTACGACATAAGCCACCCAAGCTTCGCAGACCTCGCCTTTTTCAGCCCTTGCAAACTGTCCATTGCCTTCGCCATTGGGGCCTGAACCTTCCCAAAGTATGTGGACATCATGGAAACCCACTTCAATCATCAAATCTTTAAGTTCTGGTAAAGTCCACATTCTCCAATTGTAGGAAAAAACTTTTTTGATTTTTTTCTCACCATTAGGTTTAAAATGAATGTAAAACTGAGCATTATGGCTAACAGGGTCAAAGCTGTCTTGATCCCAGAAGTAACTAAATTCTTTATGCTCTGTCTCTTCTTCCAAAGGCTCTTGAGTGGCCATCCCCCCAAAGCAGTCCATAAAAAATAAACCTTTAGGATTTAAAGTTTTAAGACTTCTTTTAAGATATTTTTTTAATTTTTTACGTTCTTTAAAAATAAATGTAGAAAAATTAAGGGCCGCAATCACATCTACTTTTTCTTCAGATTTTTTCAAGACATCTCTTTCAAAAATTTGAATGCGCTCAACCTGTGAAGGCTGCAATTGACTTAAGTAATTGGCCCTAGAGTAAGCAATAGGTTCAGGGTCTAAGTCCACACAGATCGCTTTTTTAAAAGCTCCACGCTTAATCCATTCAATGCTATTTAAAAACGTCCCACAAAAATCCTCTTTAAGCACTAAAGCCTCTTGACCATTGTACATTCTGTAATACTGATCAAAAAATTGAGCATCCACTTCCGGGGATTGAACGGATTCGGTATAGAGTTTGTACTTGTCAAAATTCATGTTTTTTCCTAATTTGTTTTAAGCATTAAGCTAATAATAGTTTTTTGAGAGATTATTTTTTTAAAGACCTTTAATCCTCTCTTAAAAAAAGAAGCGTTGAACGTCGCGACAGTGCGTATCGTGGGGTGTGATATGTAACCATAGCACATGTCGGGAGACGCTCTGAGGCCGTAAGTGGGCTTTTTTATTTTAAGAGAGGATTAAAGGTCTTTAAAAAAATAATCTCTCAAAAAAATTAATACATAGATTTATAAAAAAAGTCTATGCTCGTAATTGGTTGAGCTGAAACATTTCAGCTCTAATTTGTGGACCATGGGGAACAGAAACTTCTTCAAGATCATTATGAAGCCCAATCCCTGGAACATTCAACCCAGCCAAAACCTGAGGCGGAGCCTCTAACTCATAAAACAATTCCCGTGTGGCTCGATAAGCTAAGTGCTCCCCAAAGTTAGTGACTTCAGTGTCCTCATTTACAAAAAGGACTTTTCTGGTTTTTTCAATGGAGGCTTTCACAGTCTGCCAATCATAGGGATATATAGACCTAAGGTCGATCACCTCTGCACTCATCTCACCGGCGTCTTCTAACTTTTGAGCTTCGCTCAAACACATGCGTACGGATCGCCCATAACTCACTACTGTTAAGTCCGTACCTTCTTGCAAAACCTTCGCCTGACCAATAGGGACTCGGACGTCTTTGAGAGCAGGCCATTTTGGAGTCCACTGACTACGATCCCCAAGAGGGGCATCAATCATCGCCTTGAGTTCTTTTTCAGTCCCGGGCTCTCCCGGTATGAGCTCTTCACCTTTAATTCGCATTAGGGCTTTAGGTACAAGAAATAAAACAGGATTGGGGTCTTCAATAGCAGACAGCAACATACCGTAGGTTTCTAATGGTGTAGAGGGCATCACCACCTTCCAACCTGGAAGCCTTGAAGCTAAAGCATCAAAACTATGACTGTGGTAAATTGAGCCTCGTATACCCGCTCCTACTGGAGTCATTAAGACAATCGGCAAATGATATAAACCCGAACAAGACCAACTCGTATTACCGGCAAGCTTTAACAAATCAATAGTATTAAAAATATAATCACAAAACTGAATTTCAGCCACACAGCGAGTGCCTGTTAAACCCAAGCCAATGGCTGCCCCCACAATTCCTCTTTCATCAAGAGGTGTGTTCCACGCCGTCTTTAAGCCTTGAGTTGCTGTAAAAACTCCCCCCATAGGTGGGCCCACATCTTGTCCAAAAATTTCCTTAACACCCAAATGAGTTTCACCATAATGAAGAGCCATGCGAATTGATTGTGCCATATTAGCCATTAGAACTTCCTCCAGTCTGCGTTTTCACCTTGAGCATAGGTATGGTCCCAAACCGTTTCGGCTCTAGGAGGTTTTTCAGATCTTACTTTTTCAACGGCCTCCCAACTTTCATCTTCGTATTTTTTATAAATATTTTTTATTTCTGCTTCAGATAAAATAGAATGCTTCATGAGTGTCTTCTCAAAAGTTTGAAGTGGGTCTGAAAAGCTATCTTCAAAGTTGGCTCCTGATGCTGAAGAGTGACCGTAGAGCCTTGATACTCTGGCTTCTAAAAGTAGAGGTTTTCTTTCTATTCGAACATACTCATAAGCTTCCTTAAGCTTGAGATAAGACTCCACAGGATCTAAACCATTGATCACCATGGTTTTCATGCGGAAGGCTTTCCCACGATCGGCAATATACTCTTCACCATGTTGGTCTTCATAGGCCGTTGAAATACCCACTCTATTATTTTGAACAGTTAAAAGCATAGGGAGTTCATTGCCCGGCCTTGAAGCCCAAATCAAACTGCTGGCAAAATCTCCTTCAGCTGATCCGGCGTCTCCACCAGTGACCACAGTGATCCCCAATTTAGGATTATTTTTTTGAGCCAGCGCCGTACCAATGGCCACTGTATATTGGACTTCGATAGGTGAGGTCACAGGAACCACATTCCACTCAGGGAAACAATAGTGATTGCTAAAATTACGGCCGCCAGTACAAGGGTCGGTTTCTTTGTTCATGATCAAACGAATTGAATCCTCCATGGTCAAACCCATGGCCACTAAAGTGGGCGTCCCTCTGTAGTGAAGATGAAAATAATCATACTCAACACCTTGGCCCTTATTGGCGAGTAGACCTAAGGCTACACCGAAGGCCTCTTCGCCAGGAGCTCCAATCCAAAAATAGGCTTCACCCGTTTTATAAATTTTAATGAGTCTTTCTTCTAAAACTCGAGACTTCACCATGAGGTCATGAATCTTCACTAACAACTCTGATGAAAGAGATGATGTTTTCGACGAATCCGTTAATTTTTGAGACACGCTATTTTCCCCTTAAAAATCGAACAATTTAAGATAGTGGATCTATCTTATTTGAAGTCTGGGATCTAAAAAAGTCTCTGGATGCCTAAATCCACTCCAATCATAAAAAAAGGCCTACCATAAGGTAAGCCTTGTCTTTGAAGTATAGATTTTAACCAAGATCTTATTTTTTTAATAATTGGGGATGCAAACTCTGCGCTCGGTCCAAAGTTTCACTAGAAAGACAAGCTGTGCCCAAATTACCGACACCAATACGACCTGACGGATTGAGCTCGTCCACATTCCCGCTTCCTGCAAGAAATACTAAGTTTTCCAGAACTTTAGGAAGTTCAACATCGTCAAAAATGTCATCATCCTTAACCTGAGCTCTAACTTCCACATTGCCTGCGATTTGGCACTTCAGCTTTTCCTGTTTAGTTTGGTTTAGTCCTTTAATTTGAGCTTTTTCTGTCACTTGCAAAGTCAGTCTCTCCTCAGCACTTAGCTCTACTAAAGAGTTTGCAGCGGCTTTACACTTTTCAAGAGTTGCGTAGGAAATTCCGCTCCCAAAATTGATAGATTTTACGGCTAGTGTTTCCGATAAATCTTTTGCATTCACTTTTATCCTATAGCCCGTAACAGCAAAAGCTCCCTCTGGCTCACAAGATACTTCATTCGCCTCTACTTTGACCTTAGTTTTAGTATAAATTGATTCTGTATGGGTGAGAACATCGTATCTCGATTGAATTTCAGCATGAGATGGAACTAATATGAAGCCAGACACAAGGAAAGTTAAAGAAATTATTTTAAAAAATGTATTCATTGTTATTCTCCAATTTAAGTTTTACGACAAATCATCTCTCGAAGAGACTTAAGTTCTGACGTAGGTTAATTTTTATAGCTTTTTGCTGAACACACTATAAGTTTTTTCGATTTTAGACGTATGTTTTTTTATTGAATTGAATCGCCTTTAAATAGAGCTCTTAGTCTCTTGAGCTCGCCCATCAAATAGATCTAAAGTTTATTTCACTCAAAACTGCAAAAACCTAAGCGTGTTTAGTATAGAAAGTAAAGTTTCTTTATCGAACTAAAAAGTGAGCTCAGCAACTGATTTCATTATTACTAACTGCACCTCCATTTTTATTTAAAATTTTTCTATAAAAACTATTGAGCTATTGGCAAGAGGTCAGTCTGAATTTCGTAATTTAGATGAACACCGTCAATTGAGCTTCCAATCAGTAATTTTAATCTTTGATGACTTTGTGCCGGGCCGTATACAGTGATCATGGGCTCATCATTATCTTTTGAGATGGAAACTCCAGTGTAAATCGTCACATGAGCATCCTCTCTCAAGAATTCATTCAACTTAAAAGACATCCACTTGGCATAGTAAAAATAGACTTCTCTATTGGAACCCTGCTTTAAACCCATCTTGGCTTCGGAATTAAGAAACCTAGCTATAATTACTGCTTTCAAACGATCCATACTAAATTCAGATCCAGAATAAGGGGTTGTATCCCCTAAAACGGGTCCAGTGACAGCCCTGACCTTTCCTTTTTGACTTCTGACAAAAAGCTCTTCACAAAAATAGGGTTCATCTCCACCTATAAAGTGAGCTATAAATTCTGACAGATCTTTCTTAGTAAAAATGGATGTTTGTGCATGAGATAAGGTTTCTACATAGAGTTCATTAAAAAGAAGACCAGTTTTCATTCTGGATTGTTCTAAAATATTCTCTAGCGTATGAGAATTCCCTGCAGCCTTCATCATTCTCAAACAAGTATAAGAGTAGCTAGAATGACTGATGATCTGGACAGATATGACGAATAATAAATACTTAATTTTCATGTTTACACCTTTAGTTAGTTTTAATGTGAGGTAGAACGCACGAGTTGATCGAGCTCGGACAGATTTTTTAACCATTTCCATTATTTATTTTACAAACTCCGTTTTTTAGGGTTTATTCCATGCCAGAAGCACATTATTCCCGACTACTAAGGAAAATAAACTAAGCTTCAACTAATTAAAATTCATATTTATTTTTAGGTTAATTTTTTGAAATAAACATCTGTTTTATATAAAAATTTAAGGGTTTAAAGATTATGATTATTTTGAAATCTAAAGAGTATATTCTTTTTGAAAAAGCCTTTGATAGCTTCAAAACTGCGGCACAAAAGAAGCAAGCTTTTTACATCATAGAAACAGCAATAGATTGTTATTCAAAAAGAGGCATTGGAAACTCGGCACTGAGTACTATCGCAAATAGAGCCTCTTGCTCACTCTCAAAGCTTAAGTTTTATTTTAATAACTCTGAAACTTTAATTCTTTCCACATTAAAGTACATTAGACTCCTCTACCAAGAGTATGTTGTGAGCGAGATCAGCAAAGCCACAAACCCACAACAACGTTTTGATCTTTATTTTACAGCTTGCTTAGACTGGCCTCAAAAAAACAAGCAATATGCCGCCGTCTGGATCTCTGCCATGCACAAAGCAAGCAAAGATAAAAGTGTCATTGATTTAAATACCATTGCAGTTCAAACAGGTCTAGAAAGATTAGCGACTTTAATTCAAGAAGGAAAAGATGAAAAAGTATTTTTTTGTGATTCTAGCAAATCAGCGGCACAGACCATACATACTTTAATGACAGGCTTTCTACTTTCCATATTCACAGAAAAACAAAGTGATAGATTGAACAAAGAAAAAATACTAAAAACTCAATGCCTCAAAATTTTAAAATCTATTGACTAACGCCGAAAAGCTCAAAGACTTTTCTAACTGAAGAGTACTCTCCCAAAAAGCTAGACTCTCTCAGATCCCTATCAGAACCTATATAGTGCCCATTGTAAGGATTTATCCCACTATCAGAGACTAACTCTAGAGCCTCAAGAACAAGGGCTTGAAGTTCAAGCTTTGGAGTGACTCGACTCCAAAAAGTAAGGTCTGCTTCCAGAGCATCCCAACGCACCCCTTTTCGTTTTAATTTCATTTTATCTCTTTTAAAAAACCCGACAGGCAGGTACAGCCTCCCTCCAGCTTCATCTCCATAAGCTAGAAGCTGTGGCTTTCCTCTATTTTCCTCAGCCTTGAATTGATGGAACATAGAGTACAACGGGGACTGCGAATTTTCTCTTTCGTTATCTATGGCATAAAAGGGTTGATAAGATAAATAGATAAAATATTTTAAGATTAACCCCCTAATCTTCTGACCATATTTGCCTTTCTTGATTGCTAGACTGCTCACTTCAAATATGGATTGTAAACTCACTGGTTCTATACTCTCAGAAGTCTTAAGCCCGAAACTCACTGGAGATAAACTTTCTCTTGGAATATTCTGACTAAAGAAATGTTCAACAGGTAACCTAAAAATTTTACTCTCTCCAGGCAGGGGCATAGCTCCTTCTTGAGCAGAATGAGTATAGGCTGAAGAGAGCAACCTCATAGATCCGAGCTCTTCCCCAGTGGACTCATCGGTCACTAAAATAATTTTGGACTGAAACAAAAGATCAAGGATATTGCTTGAAGTTTTATCTATGAACTCAGAATCCCAACCTCTTCGGGGGTACTGCTCCGACAAGATACCGATTAAGGAACGAAAAATTCGATTCCTGTAGGCTCTAGGCAGAGCCTTTCTCACTCTTTTGCCATCAGAAAATATGGATTTATGGACCTGATAAGAGTTCACAACCTCTACGTTTATGCCACCTTCTGAAAAATTTGAGATTTGAGTCACATAAGTTTTGCCACCAACTACCGTAATATATTCAGGGGTAGCTTCTGAAACAACACCCAAGCCTTTTATAAGATATAAACTGGAGCACTCTGGTAAGGACCAAGCTTTAAAGGTTGAAACAGAAATAAATATAATAAGCAAAACCTTTACCATGAGCACCTTACTATCAATGAAGTTGGTAATATTCAACGTCAAAAAAAATTTTGTCGTGATAATTATTTTTTTGGAAATAAAAGTAGTCCTAAGCAAGCACTCAAAATACTAATAAAAGCCTGTTCAATTGATGGTCTTTAACCAAAAAACTGTATTTCACCTCTGTTTTACTCAATGAAAGTTGGCATAAACCCGACAAGAAGATTATGTATTCAGGGATAGGTGTTTGCCGTAAATTAATCTTACTTTTTATTTTGTTAAGTGAACCTTTCAATCTACAAGCAGCTGAGGTTGGTACACAGAAAACATTGCCCATTGACTCTCAATCTTGTGGGCCAATAGAACAAAATGTACCTGGCGAAATTCTACAGTCTAGCATGACCTGCGGGCCTATTGCCTTATCTATTGGTCTAAGGACTAGTGCCGGTAAATATCTAGTGGCAGGTGCATTAAAACTGTCTGGAAAAGTTGCAACCCGAGCAGCCTCAACATTTATTGCTGGTGCTGGAATAGCTTGGACAGCAGTTGATATTATCAATTTTCTGTCTAAATACGACCCTAATTTGTGCAAAAAGGATGTCCATTTTAAAAGAAAGACCCTAGAAGTTGCAAAAAAAGAAAATTTAGAGCTAATAAAGGCCAGCGAAGGACGAGTTGATCGTGATGATGTCAGAAACATGAGTTTTCATAATATTTACAAAAACCCCTACTTCTTAAAAAATCTATCATGTGACAAGTTAAAAATGGATTTATCAGCAAAAAAAACCCTAAGACATCGTATCAGAAATAAAATTTTAATCAGACAAAGATACAACCCCGTATTTTACAATAGATTTAAAAAAAAAAAGATACCTGGAACTCATGGCGACAAAGACAGATTAATGTTGAAGCTTACCGGTAAACAAAAAGCTCTCCGGCAATTAGCTCAAGAAGGTTCTTGCCTACCCCCGTTTCTCCAAATGCAGCTGGCGTGCTCAATAGGGCAGTCTGTACTTTTCGCAACAGAACCTACCCAGAAATTTATTGTCTCTATAAGAAAAACCCTAAACAACTCTAAAAGAAAGCGAAAGCTTAGTCCAGGCCCAAAGGTTTCGACTCAAAGCCCTCCGCCAGGAACAGTACTTCATGTTCAAAATCTTGGGGTAGTTATTGAATCCTCCAATCTAAACCTCACTACTCGCAAAGTAGCAATAACGGGTAACGACACTTTAGATTTAGATCTGTTTTTAAGCAAAGATAAAGGGGCATACATTTATTCCTCAACAGGAGTAAAATATCAAGTTATGGATGTTGATACAGAAAGAGGTGCTTATTCTTTTGTCAGCGACGCAGGAGTTTGGCATTTCTTTAAGTACAAAAAAATAAAAAAAGTAAATATCTTAATTCAAAGAAAAACAGGAAAGAATCATCGTATAGAGGTTAATTATCCAATGAATTTCTCTAGGGACAGAATTGAAGAGTCTACTAAAGGCCTCACAGAAGAGCTCAACTCCCTTCCCCCTCGTTCGCTCAATTCAGTGCGAGAAGTTCATATCATTAATGGTTTTTATACAGGAGGTACCGCTGGAAGGAGGCGAATGAATTTAAATTCAACCTTATTTCCAAAGGAACCTACTTTAAGTACTGCATACCAAAGAGGGGAGATTATCTCACATGAATTTGGTCACCTGATTGGTGAAAGAATGAAAAAAGCAAATGAAAAATATTTTATTCCTCCCAACTGGAGAAGAGCAATGGATCGTGACAACAGAAGTGGGGTTTCAGAATATGCGAACAAAGATCCGGGAGAAGATTTTGCTGAAACATTTAAAGTGTTCACAACTTTTTGGAGATCTGGACAGCTCAGTGTATTTCGAAAAGAATTTCCAAACAGAACGAGAGTTTTAGAGAGAGCTTTCAACAAGGATTTAAAAGATGCTGTTGAGGCAAAAAAAGGTGGTAAAGTTAAAGAAATAGTTTTAACAGCTTCGGGGCTCTTTGTTTTAGGACTTGATGGGACTACATTTTTTGTACCATCGAGCGATGTAGCATCAATTTAGTCTTTAAAGACCTACTAGATTTTACAAGAGTCTGATTTCTATTTTATATATGTAGAGTAACCTTAATAGAGCTAAACAGTTGTTACATACGATATACTAATTCATCATGATTCCAACTGATAAGACTTGCCCACAATAAGCACCTGGGCCATGATTTCAATCATTATGTCTAAATTTAACTATATAACGACCCCGCTTTATTATGTGAACTCTAAGCCACACCTTGGGACGGCCTATACGACTCTTATAGCCCAAAGCCTGAAACGCTATAAGCAGCTTCTGGGTGAAGAGGCCTACCTGCTCACTGGAGTGGATGAGCACGGACAAAAGATTCAAGAAAAAGCGAAGGAAAGGGGCATAGAACCTCAAGCTCACTGTGATGAGATGTCCAAATCATTTGAAGAGGCTTGGAATCAGCTTGAAATCAAAACGGATCAGTTTTACAGAACTACAGATGAAGAGCATAAAACTCAGGTTCAACAGGCTTTGCAAAGCTTGTTTGATAAAAACCTGATTGAAGCTCGTGCTTATGAAGGATGGTACTGTCCTGGAGATGAAATATTCTATCCTGAGAAAGATCTTGTCGATGGCAAAAGCCCTACCGGAAAAAAAGTGGAACGCATCTCAGAAAAAAATTACTTTTTCAAAATGTCAAAGTTCCAAAAACAATTAATTGAGCATATTGAAGCTCATCCCAATTATTTACTTCCAAAATATCGAGCTAATGAAATACTTTCTTTCTTAAAAAACCCCCTTGAAGATTTAAGCATCAGTCGCCCCAAAACAAGAATCAACTGGGGGATTGAACTCCCCTTTGATAATGAGCATGTAACCTATGTTTGGTTTGATGCTCTTTTAAATTATGCTTTTGGAGCTGGGGCTTTAAATTCTGACAAACAGGAACAGTTTGAAAAATTTTGGCAAAATGGAAATGTCATTCACCTTATAGGTAAAGATATTTTATTGACCCATTCTATCTACTGGACTTCGATGCTTATGGCCTTAGAGCTTCCACTTCCAAATACTATATTTGCCCATGGGTATATTTTAAATTCAGATAATGAAAAAATGTCAAAATCTCAGGGCGCCACTTTAGACCCTCTAGTTTTAGCAGAAAAATTTGGTGCTGAGAGTTTAAATTACTACCTAAATAGCGCCATAAGATTAGGGAACGACGCCCCCTTTTCAGAAGAGCTTTTTATACAAAAAATAAACGTGGATTTATCTAATAATATTGGAAACCTTTTAAGTCGGACTACAAATTTAATTGCCAAAAATTATGAGGGTCAACTTAACCCAGAAGTCGTCCCCAAAGACGCACTCTCAATAGAGTTAAAAAGCAGTGGGCTCAAGCTTTATGTCAAGCTTGTTAAGCACATTGAGAGTTTTGAAATCAGCCAAGCTATTGATGAGATCATCGTTTATTTAAACCAAGCCAACCAATACTTAGAGCACCACTCCCCATGGAAGTTGGTAAAAACTGACAAAATCCAAACCGAGCCTATATTACTTTATGCTCTTGAATCACTAAGACTGGCGGCGAGTTTTTTAGAGCCACTGATGCCAAAAAAAATGCACCAAATCTTTGAAGCCATCAGCTATGATCCCAAACATATCACTGAAGATATTAAAAAATGGTCTATTCTCCAATTTGAAGAACCCATTAAAAAAGCCCCCCCATTATTTCCTAGAATTTCTTAAGCTTGGACGCAGCTTGTTCAAGCCTCACCCTTCCTATTTGATATGATCTACCTATGAGTGAATTTATTGCATTTGATTTAGAAACTACAGGTATGGTTCCAGGCGTAGACCAAATCGTTGAAGTTGGAGCTGTAAGATTTATCGATGGAAAACCTATAAATCACTTTGCCTCCCTTGTGGATCCACTGAGAAGTATCCCGGCAGGGGCTTCTCGTGTGAACGGCATCACTGATGACATGGTCAAAGGTAAGCCTACAATAGATACTCTACTCAATAATTTTTCTGATTATTGTGGAGACACCCCCCTTGTGGCCCATAACGCTAATTTTGATTATCAATTTTTACTCAGTGACTATAAAAAATTTGAAGAACTCACTCCCACTGGAATTGTTTTTGACACCTTACCTATCTCTAGAAAAACCCTCCCTGGACTTTTTAACTACAAACTGGCCACCATTGCCAAACATCTAAATATTGAGACCGGTGTTTTGCATAGAGCTGACGATGATGCCAGGTATTGCGGATTTGTTTTTCACAAGCTTATTGTTCAGATTTTTGGCGCTACTGCCACGCCTAACTGGGAAAGACTTATTGAGATTTCAGGACGAAAAAAACTCATGTTTCCACATATCACGAAACAACCAAAACAACTGGGCTTATTTTAATCAGTGCCCCGACAATTAGCCGTAAATAACCTCAGCGATTTGTTTTTGGAAAAGCCTTTGAGACAATTTTAGAATATCTTCTGAGGTCACAGCTCTGACTTTTTCTGCCCAGGCTAAATGGTCTAAAGGAGAATTGCCGTACAAAGTATCAAAGCACGCCGATTGATTTCTAAAAGATGAGCGTTGCAGCTGGCTCACAAAATTCCCAATAATATAATTCTTGGTTCTCTGCAGTTCATCCTCTTTTATTGTTTCTTGAGTGAGTTTTTGAATTTCTTCCGCCATACCCAAAAGAGCATCTTGTTTTTTTTCAGGAGAACAGGACATATAAGTCATAAAAATTCCAGCCTCTAGCCCCTCTAACCTTAAGGGTGCCACAGAGTAGGCCAATGATTTGTTGTCGCGTAGATTCAGGAACAGACGTCCCCCTTGTCCTGACAATAAACCTTCAATGACATCTAACACAGGCATGAGCTCATCGTTCATTTTCAAGCTAGGGTAAGCTTGCAAAAGATGAGACTGCTCTTTCCCAGTTTCCTGAGAAAATCGAACATTATCCGAAATTTTATAAGTTTCAAAAGCTACTGATTTATTATTTTTAAATTGCCCTAGTTGCTGTTCAAAGTCTCGAACCAGGGCTGTTTTATTTTGAATATTTCCTGACAAACAAATGACTTTTGGACCTTGATCATAATGAGATTCAACGAAACTCTGCAAATCACTTGAAGTGAGCTGCCCTAAAGAATCTTCTGCACCTAGAGGATCCTGACCATAATAATGATCTTTGAATAGGAGCTCTAAAAGCTTAAGGTATCCCATTTGTAGAGGCTGATCTAAACGTCCTTTTCTTTGTTGTTCGATCATTTGCTTTTCTCGATCTAACACCTCAGCGGTCACATGAAAGTCTTCCAGAGCTTTCTGGAAACAATCCAAAAATACTTTTTTCTGGCTCGGCAAGAAATTAAAACTTAAACCCATACTATGTCGCCCTGTAAATGAACTCAGATGAAAACCTTTTCTTTCTTTAAGTTCATTAAATTCATTTTCTGACATGGATTTATAACTTCGCGGCCATGATCTAGACAGTAAAGTCTCTAGGCCTTGAGCTTTTTTTAATTTTTTACTCCCACCTAGAAAAGCAAGACTTCCATGAACATAAGGAGTATTGAGTGTAGGATAAAGTATGAGTTGGACTGCATCTGTGAGCTGTATCAACTCTGGTTTTTCAGAGCTTTTAGACAATGAAATTGAGATAGGATTTAATTGAATTGATTCGTGCGGAGACGATGGGTTCGCATTTTTTAGAGAGTCCCACTTTTGAAGTAATGTTTTATTATCAATGCTTTTAATTTCTTTTGAATTGATGTTTAATGTACAATTTTGATTTAAAATCCATTTTTCAAATATTTCTATAAGCCCTTTGGGAGTTAATGTTTTTAACTCTTCTAATTGTTTTTCAAAAGCCAAAGGATCATCGTGGTAAAAGTAAGAACTAGACAAACTCTCGGCATACCCGCCTGCTGTTTCTAAGCTTTGCACCTGCCCTAAACTAAACTGCATCAGTGCCTTTTGAAACTCATCTTCATGCAAACCTTCGGTTTTGAGTTTTTTAAGTTCACAAATGATTTCATCGTAGACTAAGGAATAATCAAGATCTTGCCCTTTAAAACTGATTGCAAAAAATCCATCGGACCGACTCGTATATACACTTGCAGATAGACTTTGAACTAATGATTTTTCAAGTTTAATTTTCTTATATAACCTAGAGCTCGCCCCCTGCCCCAGGACAAATGCTAAAAACTCTAAGCCTAAAATATCTGAATCATTCACCTGGGGCAGCTTCCAAGAAACATATGCTGAACTTTTTTGAAAGTTATGCTCTTTAACCGTGATTTTTTTTTCAAGCATATCAATAGTGATTGGAGAGGACTCCTCCAGTTTGCCAAAATCACCTTCTAATCCAAAGTGGGTTTGAATTAACTCCTTAGCTTCCTCTTCATCAAAACCACCACTTAAAGTCAAAAATGAGTTTTTTGGCTGATACCTAAGCTTAAAATAATCCCTCACTTGCTGAGCCGTATAGGCTCGAATCTGGTCTTCATAACCTATCACTGGGTGTGCGTAAGCTGTCCCTTCATAAACTCCAGAAAATAGCGATCTTATACTCATCCTGGGCTCAGAGTCCTCACCTTGTTTTAATTCTTCTATGACCACTTCTTTTTCGTCTTCTATATCTTTATTTCTAAAAAGTGGAAAACTCATCATATCGGATAACAACGCCAATCCTGCTTTAAGGTGCTCTTTAGGAAGATTAAAATAATAAACAGTGTGATCAAAAGTGGTGTAGGCATTGAGACTGCCTCCCATGGACTCGATCTGGGTGGCTACAGCCCCTACTTCAGGGACATTTTTAGAGCCTTTAAAAAACATATGTTCGATAAAGTGACTGATTCCCTGCTCTCCTTTTTTCTCGTGAATGCTCCCAGTTTTTACTAAAAGTTGCATTCTCAGCATTGGAGAGTCTGCAATAGGGGCCAATATAACTTCTCTTCCATTAGAAAGTGGGTATTGTAAAACAGAATGGCTCATAAATTATTTCCTTTTGATAAAAATTGTGGGAGTGTGCATTTATACCGCGTCCCCTCTGCACTGATTTGAAAATCCCTAAGAAGTTTTAATATTATGCAAAGTTTATATGTACATATTCCTCACTGCCTTCAAAAATGTCACTATTGTGATTTTGCTACAGTTTTAAATACAGAAGCTCCTGACTTTAAAGACTACTTTGAGTGCCTTAAAAAAGAGCTTAGGAGTCATTCCCAGTCCAAAGCTCCCTTAAGAAGTCTTTACTTCGGAGGAGGCACACCTTCTCTAGTTCCTTTAAATATTTTAGAAGACTTTATCAACTACACACATAATTTAGGTTATCTCATCGATTCTAAAACGGAAATCACCTTAGAGATTAACCCAGGAACACTAGACCATAGTGAACTGATTTCATATCTCAAAATGGGGATCAATCGATTTAGCCTCGGGGTACAGAGTTTTAATAATGACTATTTAGAAAAAATTGGAAGACTTCATACTTCTCAAAGCAGTATAGAAAGCTTAAAAATTATGGGAGAGCTCAATGTCAACATCAGTGTAGATTTGCTTTACTCCCTTCCGAATCAAAGTCTTGAGGATATTCACAAGGATCTGCAAGAATTTAAAAAATTTCCAATTTCTCATATTAGTCCCTATTACCTGACTCTTCCTAAGTCCCATTTTTTAAATGAGGATCGAAAAGAAGAAACCGATGAAATGGAAGACTTAATCCATGATGAACTCACAAAAGGAAGCTTTAATAGGTATGAGGTCTCAAATTACGCCCTTGCGGGCTTTGAGTCACAACACAATCAAGTCTATTGGGATCACCTCAACTACCTGGGCATCGGAGTTGGAGCTCACTCTTTTAACCCTGAATATGCTCAATTTGGGATTAGGTTTTGGAACTCAAAAAACATCAAAAAATATATGACAGTGAACCATGACAGCCTCGGGGAGTTTAAAGACAGGCCCAAAGCCAGTTATGAAATTTTGAAGGTCCATGAAGCACTCACGGATTTATGCCATACAGGCCTCAGACAAATTCAGGGTTTTGTCATTGAAGACCGGTTTCAAAAATTCAACTTAGAGACTCAAAATGAGCTTAAAGTACGATTAAACCAGCTTAAAAAAGAGGCTTATATACAGCATCAAAACAATCATTGGAGCTTGTCCCCAAAAGGGTTAAAATGGGCCAACAAAGTATTTGAGGCCCTTTATTTTGGACCTCATTATTTAAACACAACAACTTGAAGTAATGGGTTGGATAGTACCTGGGTTCTATCTTATACTAGGCGCACTTAGGTTCTCTCTATTTCTGAGGAAGTGATTTTTGAATCAAATTTGATGAGAGAGCCTGAAATACTTGCCCTAGCACATTTGAAGGTGATCAAATTAAATATAATTAAAAAGAACTCCTCAAAAATAGGGAGAATCTAAGTGTGTTCAGTATAAATAGCCGTTTTCCATAAATTGGAGTTTTTAAATGTCAAAAGATAAAACAGAAATTGAGCCTGAGATCAGTTTAGATCCTGTAGTTAAGGAGCCCACCCCAGAAGAGGAACTGGAATCCGTTAAAAAGGAACACCTTTACTTGAGAGCTGAGTTTGAAAATTTTAAACAGAAATCCATGAGAGAGAAAAGCCAACTCATAAAATTTGGCGCTGAGAGATTAGCACGAGACCTTGTCGGTGTTCTAGATATTTTTGAAAAGGCCTTAAGCCTTGAGGTCAACGAAAAAAGTTTACAGGCCTATCAAGAAGGGGTTGAACTCACTGCCAAGGAACTCCAAAAGGTTCTAGGAGCTAATTTTATTAAAGAAATAAAATGTCTCAAAGAAAAATTTAATCCTGATCTTCACGAAGCTCTTACAGAAATAGCCACAGATGAAACACCTGAAAATCACATCCACGAAGTCTTTACTCGAGGCTATCAATATCATGATAGACTCTTGAGACCGGCACAAGTTGTTGTTGCCAAGGCACCCGAGGCTTAACCTTTGAATTTTTATGAAACTTTAGGGGTCACACCCCAAGCTAGTGAAGGTGAAATCAAGAAAGCTTATCGTATTCTTGTAAAAAAGTGGCATCCAGATGCTAACCCTGACGACCCT
This sequence comes from uncultured Bdellovibrionales bacterium, assembly GCA_937936325.1. Taxonomy (GTDB): domain Bacteria; phylum Bdellovibrionota; class Bdellovibrionia; order Bdellovibrionales; family UBA1609; genus CALGWV01. The sequence continues at coordinate 24,941 of CALGWV010000025.1, forward strand.
CAAGCTGCAAAGAAGTTTCTGCAAATACAAGAAGCTTTCACAGCCCTGACCTCTTCTACCACCTCCAACCAAAAATCCACTTCTAACTCTCAAGAGCGACCTCAAAAGTCAGCTCAAAAATCGACTCCCACAAAAAAAACAGGGGATCATTTTAAATATATTGTTTCTATTAGCTTAGAAGAGGCTGCCGAAGGCTGCACAAAAAGCATTCAATTTATTAAAAATAATAAAGATGGCCAGAGAGAAACAATAAAGCTTTCCGTCCCCATCCCTCCTGGTGTTGAAAATGCCCAGCTTCTCAAAGTCAGAGGTGAAGGAGAAAGCGGTCAAAAAAAAGATGGAGATCTTTTTGTCCAAGTTCATATAGAAGAACACCCTCTTTTTAAACAAGAAGGTCGTAATATATACCTGGATCTTCCTTTAAGTCTTGCTGAGGTTTATACAAGCAGTAAGATTAAAGTTCCTACACTTTATGGTTGGAAAGAGGTCACACTCCCTAAGAATCTGACCTGCAACCAGGTGCTGAGACTCAAATCCAAGGGATATCCTAGACTTGGGGGCTTTAACAAAGGGGACCAATACATTAAAATTTTATTCGATGTCCCTCAAGAGCTCAGTCCTGAAAATTTAAACACCATTATTGATATTCTTTCAGAACCCGGAGTTTTGAAAACAAGATTTAAAGATAAACTTAAAAAAGGTCAGATACTATGAAACTTCTCTTTAGCTTTTTTTGCATTTTATGTCTCACTTCGTGTTTGACCTTAAACCAAGGCTTAACACAAGCCCCACCTCAAACACCTGTAGAAAATTCAGAATTTAAAAACTTGAGTATGATTCAAATTGATGATTGGATTCAAAAAAATCCCACACACTCAAAAGCTCCCGAGGCTTTATACATATTGGCAAAAAAGCTTGAGAAAAAACAAGATTTTAGACGGGCACAAAAAGCCTATCGCCGCATGACTCTACTGCCTCAATCACAGCCGTTGTATAAATTTCTTGGCCACTTGAATTCAGCACAAATTGACTCAAAAAATAATAAACTTGAAGAGGCTCGTATAAATTTAGATGCAGCTTCCCAATTTGCTGCGACAGACAATCAACTTATAAAAGTGTTGATCGAGCAAGAAGATATATTCAATAAGTTTAAAAAAAATAAAGCCTTGTTTCAAATCTATGCAAAACAAGAAGAGTTTGGATTGAATAAAGCCAGCCAAATTCAAAATCTTATCTCAAGCCAAGCCTCGTTTAATGAGGTTCAAGAGTTTGAAAAATTAAATAACAATAAAAATTATTTACCTTGGATTTACCAACGTCTAAAAAAAGAATACAGTTTAAACTTCAATCATGCTCAAGCACAAAAATACAGCCAACTTTTAAACAATGAAATGCAAAATGAAACTCAACTCACTGATACTAAAGACGACCAAGTTGGGCCCGTGGTTTTTAAAAATAAAATCGGAGTTCTTCTGCCTTTAACCGGTAAGCACAAAATCATCGGGGAAGCCTTCCTCCACGGACTCCAAGATGGTCTTGGCATTAGTCAGGGGCAAAACTTTCAACTCATAATTAAAGATACTGAATCCTCAACTCATAAAACATTAATGTTAGCTCAAGAATTACTAAGCACAGAAAGTGTGTCCCTTCTTGTAGGTGGAGTCTTAGGTCACAATGAAAAAGTCCTCTCGGAATTCTCAGAACTGAATTCTTTGAGCTTTATTTCATTATCACAAAATCCGTTGCTAGAAAAAAAATGGTCTTTTTCCAGTCAATTTAGCAAATTTGATAGCGCCTACGCCAGCTTAAAACAACTCCACGAAACCAAAGGTATTGCTAAAATAGCTATATTATATCCAGAAGATAATTTTGGCTTTGCCTATAAAAAAGCTTTCGAAGATGCTGCCAAAAAATTAGGATTAATGACCACTCACTCAGAGCCCTACAGTTTAAAGAAAAAAACTCTCAATAAAGCTCTTCGAGTAATTTCACAAAGAAACCCTGGCCAAAGACGTCAAGAGTACTACTCAGGCATGAGCCGTTGGAAGAAAAAATATAAAAATGCAAGATCCAAACCCCAGCCAGAAGAAGTTCTTTCGCCTATTCTGGACTTTGATGCACTCATAATTGCAGACGTGGCTAAACCCTCGGCCATTATTTCTGCCAATCTTGCACTTTTTGATATCGATGGAATTGATATAGTGGGAACCCATCTTTGGGAAGCTGAAAGTTTAAAAAGAATTGGCCGTGACTATGTTAAAGGGGCTATTTACTCTAGTTTTTTAAACCCCTCCCAAGACCAAAGTTGCTACGCAAAAACTAAAGAGCAATTTTCTCCTCAAGAAATGACTTTTGTAGTGCAATCTTTTGATATAGGCAGCTGGATTGCTTCAGGTTTAAATGCTCTTAGCAATCCGCAGGTTCATTCAGGATCCATCTTGAATTCTCTAAAGAACCCAAAGAGCAGAGATCTTCCCTTTGGATGCTTTGATCGGATTGTCATGAGCCCAGAACATCAACTCAAAAGAAAAGCTTTCACTCAGACTGTTCAATAAATAACTAGATGCCATGAACATTCACATGCCCACTACGAAAAGCATCTCAAGTCGAAACTTGAGTGGGCGCTGGCAAAACTAAGCTCGACTGAGTTTGAACTCAAGCCTTCACTTAGTTTTGCCTGTGCTCACTCTAATTTCTTGTGACCTGTTTTTCTCATTGGGACAAATGAATGTCCAAGGGTCACTAAATATAGTGTCTATTTATTTTTTATGACATATATATAGACACTCGTAATTTGTTATTTCTTTTTAAATTCAAAATCTAAACCTCGCTCCAGGGATCTGGATTTATACAGTTGAGTTTGGTATCCCACTCATCTAAGTCAAACTGAGTACAGCCACTTTGATAGAAATCGCCTCTAAGCCAGTCCCACCCAACTATACGAAGGCCCCCTTCTTAAGTTTATTTGGTCTAGAGTTTTTAAATCCAATTAACTTTTGAAAACTCAGCTCCGATATATTGTTATAGAGCCTAAAAAGCACGGATCAATATTTGATTTATGGAATTCATCTTGGGCTTTGATCACTCGGAGGATAAATGTCGAACAAACCTAAAAACAACCTTGAAATCCCAGAACAGCTCCCTTTACTCCCAGTGAGAGATATGGTTGTTTTCCCTTATATGATTCTCCCGCTTTATGTAGGGCGTGGGTCCTCAATAAAAGCTGTAGAAAAATCATTAGCGAGCCATCGCCTCATATTTCTAGCATCTCAGGTTGAAATGAGCGAAGAAGACCCTTCTGATCAATCTATATATAAAGTCGGCACGGTGGCCATGATCATGAGAATGAGAAAGCTTTCTGATGGTCGTGTAAAAATTCTTATCCAAGGTGTATCAAAAGCTTTGATTAAAAGCTTTCATAGTCAAAATCCATTTTTTGAAGTGAATATTGATAAAATCGAAGACGCCGTAGACGAGAACCTTTCTAGCGAAACTAAAGACCTCATGAGTGTTTGTCGCCAAAAGCTGGAAAAACTCATTAACCTGGGCCGACTTCTTTCTCCAGACATTCTTTTAGTTCTTGATGATGTGAAAAATCCTGGACGATTGGCGGATCTCATCATCTCTAATTTGGGACTTAGCGTAAAGGAATGTCAGAACATTCTTGAGTCCCAAGATCATGTTGAAAGGCTCAAGCTTGTGGATGCTGTTCTCACAAAAGAAATTCTAGATTTTGAAAAGAACCCTAACAAAAATTCATCTCAAGACTCTGGCCAACGTGAGTATTTTTTAAGAGAACAGATGCGTGCCATAAAGGGTGAGTTAGGAGAAACACCAGATCCTAAAGCCAGTGAAATTGAAGACTATAAAAAGAAGATTTCAGACACCCTCTTTCCTGAAGACGTTCAAAAAGAAGTTGTAAAGCAACTTGCACGCCTTGAAAGAATGCACCCAGATTCAAGTGAATCTTCTATGATTCGCAACTATCTTGATTGGATGGTAGACCTCCCTTGGGGAATTAAAACTGAAGACAACATTGATATTAAAGAGGCAGATCAGATTTTAAATTCAGATCATTATGGCCTCGAAAAGGTGAAAGAACGTATCTTAGAATACCTTGCGGTCAGACAACTCAAGAGTGAGGCTAAAGGCCCCATTCTTTGTTTCTGTGGGCCTCCAGGGGTTGGTAAGACTTCTTTAGGTAAAAGCATAGCAAAGGCCATGGGCCGCAAATATGAGCGCCTGGCTTTAGGTGGACTTAAAGATGAAGCCGAGATCAGAGGGCATCGAAGAACTTATGTTGGCGCTATGCCAGGAAAAATCATCCAAGCCGTTAAAAATTCAGGTTCAAATAATCCAGTTATTGTTTTAGATGAAATTGATAAGCTAGGCTCAGACTTTAGAGGCGACCCTAGTTCGGCTATGTTAGAAGTCCTAGATCCTCAACAAAATAAAAACTTTAAAGACAACTACCTAAGCGTCGACTTTGATCTCTCCGGTGTGCTTTTTATTGCCACAGCTAATGTTCTAGATAATATTCCACCCGCCCTTAGAGACCGAATGGAACTGATCTCAATTTCTGGATATACTGAAAACGATAAGCTTCTCATCGCTAAAGCTCATTTAATTAAAAGGCAACTTGAAGGCAATGGACTCACTCCAGAGAATATTGAGTTCACCAATGATGGACTTGAAACACTTATTTCTGGCTATACCCGTGAAGCGGGTCTGCGAAACCTAGAGCGAGAGATTGGATCTGTTTGCCGAAAGGTGGCCAAAAACGTGGTTTTAGGCCTTAATGACAAAACAGTTGTGAACCGCAAAAAGATCTTTGAACTCATGGGTCCTCCTCGATTTATTAGAGAAGAGCATTTAAAAGTCCCAAAAACAGGTATCGTAACAGGTTTAGCCTGGACGCAGGCTGGTGGTGAAATACTTTATATTGAATCCATAGCTATACCCGGAAAAGGAGAGTTCACAGTCACAGGACAGCTCGGAGATGTCATGAAAGAGTCGGCCTCTGCAGCACTTTCTTATGCTAAATCCAGTGTTCATAAGTGGGGCGTAAACTCTAACTGGTTTGATAACCATCATATCCATGTCCACCTTCCAGCTGGAGCCATTCCAAAAGATGGGCCTTCCGCTGGAGTCGCATTGTCCACTTCTTTAATCAGTTTGATTACAGGACAGAATGTTCGAGGGGATGTGGCTATGACTGGCGAAATCACATTAACGGGACGAGTTCTTCCAGTGGGTGGCATTCGAGAGAAAACCCTTGCTGCACTCACTCAAGGTATCAATACAGTTATTCTACCATTGCAAAACAAAAAGGACACTGAGGACATTCCTAAGGCTTTTAAAAAGAAAATAAATTTTATTTTCGTGGAACATATCGATGAAGTTCTACAAGTTGCTCTTGTGAAAGAAGATGACATGGGCCATGGACTTGCAGCCTAATATCTAATTGCTTGCAAAGCTTCTTAAATTAAAGCCATCCTAATACAAAAAAAAGCCAGCATTTCATGCTGGCTTTTTTAATTTGAGACCCTTCTTTGAAAAGGTCTTTGTTTTAATTATCCTAAATTACTTTACGTTTACAGTCACACGACGATTAGCCTGACGGCCTGTTTTTGTCGCATTAGTATCTATAGGTTGAGCTTCTCCATAACCCATTGCACTCATACGGTTTCTTGCGATTCCATAAGTGTTAGCTAAATATTCTTTTGCAGCATTAGCTCTTCTTTGTGAAAGATCTAAGTTGTAAGAATCAGAACCCATTGAATCAGTATGTCCTTCAATAACTAGACCTTTATAAGCATTAGAGCTTGTGAAAGCACCCACTTGGTCCAACTGAGCTTTACCAGCAGAAGTTAAAACAGCAGAGTTTGTTTTAAACTGGGCTGTAACATTGAAAGTTTTAATAGTTGGAGCGGCTTGAATGATTTCTTCAGTCACTTCTTCAACAACTGGGGCTGTAGGCATTGCAACAGTTTCTTCAACGACAGGGGCTTCTACTTTAGGCATAGCCACTGGCACTGGAGCTGCAGCATAACTTCCACCACCCATGGTGTTGAAAGCTCCGGCTTCAAGGTCTCCACCCATTCTATAGGCAGCTCCTAAAAATACTCTCCAATCTGTATCAGCAGCATCAGCAAATACACCCACAGTTGTACCTAATCCAATATCCAAAGCATTAGTAGCTGCAAAATTAAGACCTAAAAGAACTTCTGCTCCTTTTTGATCTAAGGCTCCACCGCTAAAATCAAAAAATTGATCCGCTGGTAAAGTAGCATAAAGCTCAGTCACACCTGTTACGCTATCAGTGATTCCAAAGTTAAAACCAGTTGAAGCTAAGATATGGTGCTCATCTCTAGTATCAGCAGCTGTTAACCCAGCATATCCTACACCCATTGTAGCAGGAGCAGCAGCAAAAACTGCATTTGAAGTCATATATCTATAACCTAGGTTTAAACCCCATCTTACTGAGTCAGTTAAGGCTCTATCGTAAGCTAAAACAATAGCACCAGAGTAATCATCTCCATCACCAGCAAAAGGACTTTCAGCAAATCCATATCCAAAGTTTAAAATAACACCAAGGCCGCCGTTTTCGTCACCCATGATTTTATATTTTAAATTTGCATTTAAAAATGTAAAAGCATCATCAGTGTATTTTCCACCCATGGCATCGTCATAATAAGCAATACCTTGTCCGGTTAAGCTTAAAGATAATCCATCCATAATTCCATATCCAACTCCGATTTGAGCATTCAAAAGATCATTCTCAAATGTTGATGGTGAATAATGAAGGTTCTTTGCAAAGTCAAAAAATAGACTCGCCTTAATTTGACCTTCAGGTAAAGTTCTAGACGAATGTGTTGTAAAGAAATCCAACTGACCTGGGGTCGGGTTGAAATACTGTGCATCACTTCCTACATAGTTTGCATTAGCCGTAAAAGGCGCAAACATCATTGCTACTACTAATAGTAAAGCTTTTCTCATACTGTCTCCTTTTTAAATTAATAACTCTAATATTGGGCGCTTTTTATCTGTGTCTGTCAAGACTCTTACGCGACTCATACAGTTTAGTCTTTTTGTTTACGCATGAATGCCACGGGGTATTATATTTTTTTTTAAATTCCCCCACCTCTACCTTAAACATATGTAATTAGCTTAAATTTAAGCTTACAAACCTAAATAGAGATCTAATAGCTCTGTGTCGAATCCAAAGCACTTCCTAATAGTCTATAATTTGACGACTCTTTGATTGATTCGTAACTTCTTTTAATTCTGACTCATACACTTTATTCAATGTCTTTAAATCTACTATCTGCTCTTGAAGTTGCTGAATCATTTGGTCTTTAGTTTTTAGGTTCTGATCATAAGCAGACTTAAGCTCATCTAGAATTGGACTCTGGGGATTAAGAGCTCTCCTCTTTTCTAGATAAATGGCCTCATCATCCTCTGGATCAAAACGGTCCACTTCCGAAATTAAATCTGAAAGGGAAGGACCATCAAACTGAAGTCCAAAGTTGGGGTCTACAGACTCAGCTTTAAAATTTGAATTTGAACCCAAAAACGTCACAGGGACTTCGTGAATCAAGTTAGAGAGAGGTGTATCCTCAAGCCAATACTTCACACCATCAAAATCATGAAGAATTTCACTTTTTTTAATCTTTCGACGAAGCGTAGAAACACTAACGCCATATTTGGCTGAGTATTCAGTTAAACTCAATTGATACGTAGAACTCAATGGAAACCTCGATATTCTTAATTCTAGTGGAAGAGCCTAGGCTTGTAAATCCTATCCTCTACACTCTGGACGCAATCGACTTTTTTATTTTTTTAGTATTTATCCTTATTGGCTTCACAGCGAATATATGGAAATATCGGATCATGATTCAAAAGACAGCCCTAGTTTTAAGTGGCGGTGGGGTTAAAGCCGCTGCATTTCATTTGGGAGTCAGCAAAGCTCTTATTGAACAAGGCTTTTCTATAAACTCACCCCAAGTTTCACCTGAGAAGGATATCCAACTTTTTGTAGGCTCAAGTGCAGGCTCGCTGATAGCTGCTCTTTTTGCTGCAGGCTATAGCCCAGCTGACTTGATTCAGATTTTAGATCTAGACCCCGAGTGCACCTCAGATAAAAGCTTAAAGTTCTCTCCAATTAAGTA
>CALGWV010000026.1 GCA_937936325.1 uncultured Bdellovibrionales bacterium
ATTCCACTCACCAAGAGGATGGTGATAAATAAATTTTGTCGATAGGACAAAAAATCTCAAAATTTGAGATATTTTAAATTTTTTAAAAAAGATATTTTTGAAAAAACAGCCTCGACTTCCCGCTTCCACGAATGCGCGTAATAACCTAGATATCCATTAAATAGGACTGATCTATAAACTGTATTTTTTTGGCACTCACTAGAGCTAAGCTGACTTGGTATTTTTTCTTTGGGTTTTTGTATTGTTGTTTTTCCAAAACCAGGTTCAAAGCATTTTGCTGTCTCTGAGTCCAGGGGAAAAAGTGAAAGCTTTGGTCTTGGGTGGTTTTGACTTCAATCCATGTTTCAAAATTATCTTTTTCAAAAATAAGATCTATTTCGCAATAATTTTGAATTTTTTTTCGGTGAGCCTTGAGCTCACAGCCTAAGGACTCCACATATTTAGCGACTAAAGCTTCTCCCACTAAACCCAAAGTGAATTTAGAGACTTGGCCTTGTAATAAACTCTCGTACGCCTTTAAATCCACGACGATGTTCGGCACAGGGCCCGTAGTCTTTGATGGCTTGCAGGTGGGCCTTGGTCCCATAGGCCTTATGCTGTTTAAAATTGTAGACAGGGTACTTTTCATGAAGTTTCTCACAGTACAAATCCCGACTGACTTTAGCTAAAATACTAGCAGCCCCAATGACTGACATTTTTTGATCCCCTTTGACTAAAGGATACTGCTTATAGCCCACTAAACCTGGAATATCATAGGGCCCATCAATCCAGACTTCATGATTTTCAGGTTGAACTTTTAAGGCCTCCACAGCACGTCTCATAGCTAATCTTGCCGCATGTAAAATATTCAGTTCGGCGATCTCCTCTATTGATGCAAAACCCACTCCCCATTGATGCTCGCTTTTAATCTCCTCGTAGAGTTCGAGGCGACGTAAATCGGACAATGTTTTGGAATCATGAAAATGAGTTTGAGTTGAATTTAAAATTACAGCGCCTGCATAGACGGATCCTGCTAAACAGCCTCTTCCAGCTTCGTCGACTCCGATTTGATGCATAAAACCACCTGGGTAAAGGTTTATTGAAAAAAATTTAATTTTCAAGAGAAAGGCTTTCGAGAAGTACGCTTGCGGCCGCATGTCATCTCCCGCAGCGCTTCACTGACACTCCTCAGTAGCCTTTCTCTTGAAAATTAAAATTTTTTTAATAATACCTATACTTGCATTTTAACTTCTGTTTTACCAACCCTCTGTACCCCTTAGTATACCTTTATGCTGTTTAGATATTGCAGGAGTTGGGACTGTTGATGTTATTGATTTTATTGGCTCCTGGGAGCTCGCCAAGGATTTGGTCGATTCTAAAGACAGATTCACCTTTGCAGTTTTTGCCGTCGCACTGATTGGAGACATAACAGCCTTTTGGGGTTCTCACAAAGTCATCTTCGCCGCGTACAAGTATGCCGACCACTCCTCCAGTCTTGTGATCAATCACAGCTGCACCGGAGCTGCCTTCATAGGTGTCTAAACTCATGAGGTATTCTGTGGTGCTTCTTGAAATCACTTCACCACCTATTGTGAGTTTTGCAGGTAGACCTGAAGGATAACCCACCACAGTTGCTGGGGTTCTTGGGGTTATGGGCTGAGCCAGCACATCTAGTGGAGTAATTCCTTTAACTTTTCTATCAAGTTGAATCACGGCAAAATCTTGGCCCTTTCCAAATTGTTTTTTTAGAATTTGGGCGCAGGAGTAAACCTGGTCTTCTGGGACCTCTAAAGAGGCTGTCTCCGAAAAAGCGGTTTGAGCATAGCCAAAAACAAATTTTGTTGTTTCACAAAAAGTAGGAGAAAACGTGCAATGACCGGCCGTCACAAGTATGTCCTCACTGACTAAAAATCCAGAGCAAAAACCTGCAGATCTTTGATTCACGAACTTTTCACTTTCACAGAGGTTATTCAAAGCTTTATAACTAAAACTTTTGAGCTTAAATACACCTTGATCAGTAAAGCTTAAGCTTCTCTGCTCCACTAAAAGAGCTGAAGCTTTGAGCCACTCTAGCTCTCTGGCACTTGAGACTTCATAAGCGTCTTTTCGACCATCTGGTCCATACAAAACCTGTGGGCGCACCTCGTGAGTCGCAGAAGTACATTGCCCTCCAGATGACGATAGCCCCTCACGGATAGGACTCCTAAGACCTGAGGTCTGAACTTCAGCACAAGAGGATAAAAAAATAAAAATTAGAATAGATAAACAACTTCTCACCCCTTCCTATCGCCAAAACCTCACTGAAACTTGGGGCCAGGTCAGGCTTTAAAGCCTTTTTTGAAAAAAAATTGACTAAAGTCTTTAACTTAGACACCTAAGTTAAAAATTACGTCTAAATTGTAGACGCTCTAGTAAGAGTTTTAATTTAGAAAGGGCGTGGCAGCCATACTCTAAAAAAGCAATTAGGCTATAAAGTCTAAGCTTGAGAGCTGATAATGCTGCATGGCTTTTTCAAAGTCTTCAAAAACCAGGAGCTTATGTGTTTCGTGGTTTTGAAGAAGTTTTTCAAACTCAAAACTCAACTGACACAAACCGATTCCATTGGGATTGAGTTCAGAGACCTCTTTTAAGGTTTGCACAAAATCCATTAGACCTGTTGAACCCACGAAATCTAAACCATCGAGACGAAAAATGACTTTATTTTGTGTAAAATGCCTCAAACTTTTTTTACGAAACTCACGCACGTTTTCAAAATCGATTTGCCCATCGAGTCCAACTACGAGAACATCTTGTTGCCATTCAATTTTTGCTTTCATTTTTAAGAGCTCCCCAGTTTGAGACTTTCCCTCCTTATAGTGTATTTTATGAGGTCTCAAAACCCACCCTTAATATCTGAAAATCTAGCGTTTAGGCGGGTGAAAACAGGCGGAATTAAGACCTTTGTCTTTATTATGAGCCTATGACAGTACATATCTAGGTTTACCCGATTTCAAAGTTGCTCTATTTTATCAAGTTTAATTTGAACCCTTTCACAATACTCAAAGTTGCATAGTATCTAGTGTTTCAGGCTCTCGCATTAAATTTGATTCCTAAATCACTTCCTTAGAAATCGAGTAAACCTAGCCGCACTCAGAATATTCAGGGCCAATGGAGTTTGATCCCTTGGCCTTGACAGAAAGGACCTCCAGAGCTGACCATTTAGCTGATTATCAAGCTTAACTATATATACATGTTGAAAACTGTTCTCTTATTATTTTTTTTAGTTTTTCAAATTTCATCCTTTGCTGCTGATCCTGAAATTTTTTATGAGGCTGACGTCATAAAAACAGATCAACTTCAAAAGTTGGAGCTCATCGGAAATGTGAAAATCATTTTCGATGTTTTTGAAATTACAAGCCAAAAAGCCACTCTGCTGAGAGCCGACAAGAGTTTCACGGCTGAAGGCAAAATTCGTTTTCTCTACCGAGGGACTGTGATCACAGCAGATCGACTTTCAATGAATTTCGAAACAAGAAATGCAGACCTCGAGAATATCACTTTGACCTCAGGACAAGTCTTCTTAAAAGCCAAAAATTTAAAAAAAACCTCTGTGGATATCTTTGAAGCTTATGAAGCTCAGGTGACCACCTGCCAGAGCTGCCCCCCAGCATGGGGGTTTGAAGCCAAAAAGATTGTGCTTAAGTTAGGAGATTGGATCGATGTTTACTGGGGGTGGATCCAAATTCTTGAGCAATCCATCCTCCCCATTCCAAAATTAAGACTTCCAATTTACAACCGGCGAGAAACCGGTTTTCTCCCTGCGCAACCTGATCTGAGTTTGAGAAGTCCTTTTTTAGAGTCCCTAGAGCTCGCCTACTTCTATGCCCCCGCTGTAAACTATGATTTCACTCTCACTCAAAAAACCTATTTTGGGCGAGGTCTAAAAACCAAACTTGAGTACCGACATGTGTTCTCCTATGACAGTGATCTGACTTTAAATATGGGGCATATGTGGGACACCGAGTTCCCAAGTATTCGCGCCTCTCAAGATATTGAACATAGGTTTTTTGGAAGCTTTGTTAATAAATTTAATTTAGGATGGGGTCTCACTCAGAAAACACAACTCAATTGGGTGAAGGAGCTCAATTATTTGCCTGAATTCCCCGAAGACATTTCCGGACACCAAGAGCCATCACTCCAAAGTGAAGTCCAGTTGATTAAAAACTTCAACCATCATCATTTATCACTTACTGGCATTTACAATTTAGACCTGCTTCGAACAGATGTAACGACCACCAATCAAACGGCCATTCATAAACTCCCTGAAGTTCAATATCATTTGAAAAATAAATTTATCTTTTCTGATTTTTTTGAACTTAAACTTCAGTCTCAGTATATTAACTTTGTTCGATTTAGAAGCCACTTCGATAATGTAGTTCCAACCCCCGCAAGTCCTCAAAAAAAATCACTCACTCGAAGTACATCTGTACAGAGTTACACCCCAGGGCAGGATTTGATTCGCTCAGGTCAGCGACTGATGACTGAACTCTCTCTGACACGAACTCAAGATTTAGGGGATTTATTTCATCTCACACCTGAATTATTTATGAATCAGTCTTTGTATGCTCTTAATCCTCAAAGAAATAACAAAGAATTTTTAAACCGTTTAAAATTAGGTATAGACCTTAAGTTAGAAACTCAATTTTCAAAAGTTTATAGAAACAAATATAAACATCTTATTTTACCTGTTTTGACTTTTCGTGAGAGCACAGATGTTTTTCAAAAATCTCATTATTTCTTTAACCCTTCAGAAAACCGACCTTCACATAGACTTTATCAGCCCGTTGCTGATTTTGACTTTTTTGAACAAAACCACGGCGTTCAATTTGACTATAGAGACCGTCTTCAAAGAGAAAGAAACTTCCAACTCGAGATCTATCAATATATTTTCAGAAAAGAGTCCAACAGCGAACTCACCACTCCTTTTACTTTTTATTTAAGCCAAAGTTTTGATCTCTTAAACCTTCAACGCTCAAGCTCGCCTGATCCATGGGGAACAGGTTTAGGCCGAATGAAAATCACCACTCCAAAATATCATCAATCAACACAGCTCAGACATCACTACAAATCAGGCACCACATCGATTTCCACATCACATCGTTATATTTTACAGCCGGGTTATTATGGAGAAGTCCGCTACTTTCATGACTATCTCATAGACAGACTCAACACTGTGGAAAATGAACTCGAAACAATCAGTGTTGGTGTAGGTTGGGAAGTTCCTTATTTTCATTTTTCTGGACATTGGCGTTATGATATTCTAGATGAGCAACATTTAGGTTGGCGAGTGAATGCCCTCTTCATTCCACCTGGAAACTGCTGGCAGGTGAACCTCAGTGTTTACAATAACATTCAAAGGTTTGACGAGTTCCCAGAGATCCGTCTACAGATTGATTGGACCCCAAGTGCTTTTAACACCCCAGCAGGAAATCTCTTTTAGATCAAGAACTCACTCGCCCAGTGTACAATGAATACGGTGGGTATCGTCGTGGTCATCAAGTTTTTCCAAGAAATCTAAAACCTCTTGCTTTTGCTCTTCGGTGACCACAGTTCTATTTTTTGATCTATAACTGAGCTCACAGACTAGAGGCTCAAACCCCATCTTTACAAGCTCCTTTCGAACTTGATCTAACTCTTCAGGCTCTGTGTAGAAAAAACAGTTTTGCTCTTCCATTTCAACATCTGATGCTCCTGCATTAATCGCAGCCTCTTCTGCATCATCTACCGCTTCCGGCTTTACAGCTTCAATCAAACCTACCCGATCGAACATCCAGGCCACAGACCCTGTTTCGCCAAAATTGCCACCCGCTTTATTAAAAAGACTTTTCAGGTCTGGAGCTGTGCGAGCTCGATTATCTGTCTGGCATTCGATAATAACTCCAACCTGATGGGGAGCGTAGCCTTCATAGGTGAGCTCTTCCACCATTTTACCATCATCTAGCAGGCCGCCCCCTTTTTTGATCGCACGCTCAATAGTGTCTTTCGGGCAACTCACGGCTTTAGCTGCGTCGACAGCCATACGCAGCCTTGGATTGGCCCCAGGGTCCATGCCCCCAAGCTTAGAGGCCACAACAATTTCTTTAACCAGTTTTGAAAATATAGCACCACGTTTTGAGGCGACTTCAGCTTTTTTTGGATTTTTCCAGGATTTTCCCATGTTGCCCCTTCTACTAAGTTCTTCTTACCAGCTACTTATTTAATAGTACAAAAGCTTGGGCGTAGAGTCGAATTTGCTTCACCATGGCATAAAGACCATTTGCGCGACTTGGGGTGAGGTGATCTGCGAAACCTAAGTCCTTTAAAAAATCAGGGGACTGTTTTAAAGTCTCCTCTGGCTGAGCTCCAGAATAGACCTCAAGCAGGATCTGAACTAAGCCTTTTACTAACAAGGCTTCACTGTCAGCCTCAATGATCATGGCACCAGAGTCATCCCTATGAGCCCTGAGCCAAACTTGGCTTTGACAGCCCTTCACAAGGAGTTCATCCCGACGTTCAGCCTCAGGCCAAGCTTTGAGAGCCTTCCCTCTTTGAATGATAGACTTATAACGCTCTTCCCAACTCTCAAATTGGTCAAACTGATTTTGGAGCTCACTGATTTTGTTTATAATTTTTGACATCGAGCCTTAAGTTACACAACTAAAAGTCTTGATTTTCAAGTCTTTGTGAACTATGGTTTTTACTTATTTTAAAAAATCACTGGAGATTTTACTTTATGGCAGCACATCGCATTCGACCAAGATTTAAAACACAAAGACGTATTGGGACTGAACTACCAGGTTTAGGAAAGTCCGGAGCCCTGGACCGTAAGCCTTACCCACCTGGTGAGCATGGCACAAAACGTAGAAAATACTCCAACTACGCCCTTCAATTAGAAGAGAAACAAAAAATTCTTTTTAACTATTGCTTACGTGAAAAACAACTTCGTCGTTTTATTAGAGACTCCAAAAGCGGAAACTCTGCCAACTGGGTGAATAAGCTCGCTGGTCTTTTAGAGCTTCGATTGGATAATGTTTTATTTCGTTTGAATTTTGCTCCAAGTGTTCGTGCTGCTCGTCAGATGATTGGTCATGAGCATGTTTTAGTAAACGGAAAAATGTGCAGTATTGGATCTCGTGTTCTTAACGAAGGTGACGTTGTGAGTCTTCAAGACGGAAGCTACGAACACCAATGTTATTTGAGAGCTGTCGAAAATCCTCGTATGGAAGTCCCTGTTCATTTGAGCAAGGAAGAAGTAGACGGAAAAATGAGTGGAAAAGTGGTCGAGCGTCCAGGACTAGAAGCCATCCCATTTGAATTCAAGTCAGGTCTTTTCACAGAGTATTACTCTATTCGTAAAGCCTAGTTAGTTTTTTATAAAAAAACTCGTAGACAAAGAAGCTCTCTAATTTTAGAGGGCTTTTTTTTTGCCGTTTAGATTGCGTTTAATCTTAAATGATTAAAACAACTCTTTTATATAGAGCTCATAAATGACCAGAAACTGGCCGACAAAGCCGATCACTTGGGCGCATGCCTGTTTCAGCTGAGTCCCGAGTTCTGAAAGCTCAGGCAAGGGGCTGACCCCCAATTTCAGAAGAGAACCAA
>CALGWV010000027.1 GCA_937936325.1 uncultured Bdellovibrionales bacterium
GGTGGACCCAAGACGAACCACAACCGAGCATCTCAAAGTTTTGCGAGCCCTTGGTTTTAATCGTATCAGTATGGGAGTTCAGGATTTTGATCCTGAAGTCCAAAGGATTGTGAACCGCGTTCAATCTGAGGCCCTCACTTTAGGTTTAGTTCAAGCTTCAAGAGATTTAGGTTTTGACTCTGTAAACTATGATTTGATTTATGGTCTTCCAAAGCAAAATTTAAAGACGACAAAAAAAATGATTGAGATCACATTGGAGCATTTGCCTGACCGCATTGCTTTATACTCTTTTGCAAAAGTTCCTTGGATTAAACCAGCCCAAAGACTCTTTAAAGATGAAGACCTTCCGGAAGGAGCTGAAAAGCGCGAACTGTATGAGCTTTCAAGAACCATGCTCCTAGGAGCGGGATATTTAGAGATTGGTATGGATCATTTTGCTAGACCGACAGATGGTTTGAGTGAGTCTTTAAAAACAAAAAAACTCCACCGTAATTTTATGGGCTACACAGCTCAAAGAACGGACGTGCTTTTAGGTTTGGGTGTGAGTGCCATTTCAGAAACACCTGATGTGTTTCATCAAAACAAAAAACAATTGCCTCTGTATGTTAAAGATTTAGAAAGTGATGTCATACCTAGCTTAAGGGGCCATGTGCTCACTGAAAAAGAAAGGCAGACACGAGAAAAAATATTGAGTCTTATGACCTTATGGGAAGTGGACTTAGAGGCGGATAAACTTGAAGGTGTAAAGCAGCGGCTTAAAGAACCCCTAGCCGATGGTTTGGTGAAATTTGAACACACCAAACTAAAAGTCTCAGCCCAAGGACAGCCCTTTTTAAGAAACATAGCCATGGCCTTAGATGAGAGTCTTTATAGTAAAAACCCAAGACAAAGCCTTTTTTCAAAATCGATTTAATTCCTAAAACTTTGGTGCCAGGTACCTTTTGAGGATGTGCTGCAGCAGTTTGATTGTAGGCATTCTATAATTGTAGCCGATAAAGTTTATTGTTGACCTGAAAGCTTTTCCCATTTTTTGAAGACTTCATCTATTTCTGACTGGACCTTAGCGATGAGCTGAGAGACCTCTTGGATTTGATCTGTGTCTTGGTTTTGTGCAGCCTTTTCCAACTTCTGACTCAGCTGGCTCATTTGAGTTTCTTTTTCGGCTATTTTATCTTCTACTTCTTCTAAGAACTTTTTGTCATTATAAGAGAGTTTTGGCTTTTTATTTTTTGATTGTAAAGGGGATTCTGATGAACCTCGGGTTGGTGACGTCGGTTCTTCTTTTGCACTTAAATCTCTGAGCCAGTTATTGAGTTCAGCATAAATGGAGTAAGTGGTATTTGGTCTTAGGCCAATATATTTTGAACAGCAGTTTTCCAGAAAGAATCGATCATGTGAGATCAATATGACAGCTCCCTGAAAGTCTCTGATAAGTTGTTCCAAGAAATCAATTGTAGAAATATCCAGATCATTTGTGGGCTCATCGAGTATGAGGATATCAGCAGGCTTCAAAAGCTCTTTTGCAAGGTGGAGCTTGGCTCTTTCCCCACCAGACAGACGGCTCAAAAGTTGAGTCATTTGATCCCCAGAAAAACCAAATTTGATGAGGTAAGATCTGACGTGAATCGATTCATTTTTAAAGTTTACATATTCCGATCCATCAGAGATAAAGCTTAGTAGGTTGGCGTTGTCATCAAAATTAAAATCTCTTTTTTGCTCTACATAAAGCAACTTGAGATCCGGTGCGAGTTTCACGTTTCCAGAGAGTAATTCTAGTTGCCCAGTGAGACTTTTAACCAAAGTAGTTTTGCCGCTTCCGTTAGGGCCCAAAAGCCCGGTGCAACTGTTTTTTAAAAAAGCAAAGTCTAAGGCCTTCACAAGAGGGGTATTTGAATCATATCCAATGTGAGCCTCTATAAATTCAGCTAGTTTTTTTGTTTTTCGTCCACTTTCATCAATTTGAAACTTTAGTTTTTTATCGACCTGTGCGTTTTTAGAACTCAACGCTTTAAGATCATCGATGAGTTTATGGGCTTCACTGGTGCGAACTTTGCTTTTAGTGGTCCTTGCTTTGACTCCAGCATCTAAGAATGCCTGCTCTCGTTTGGCCTTAGAGCTTAATGAGGCCTGCAGGGATCTCTGTCCATCGAGGACTAGTTTTTTTTGCACTAGAAACTCAGAGTAGGGGACGTCTAACTTTAAAAGCCCCTTGGCATAAACGGGGTTTATTTCTAGAGTTTTGTTGGTCACATTATTGAGTAGGCTTCGATCATGACTGATCACGATAAAGCTTCCGTTAAAAGATTTTAAGATCATTTCAAATTGAACCAAAGCCTCCCAATCCAAATGATTCGTCGGCTCATCTAAAATCAAGACATCAGGTGTTTCACTGAAAGCCTTGGCTAAGGAGAGTTTTTTCTTCCATCCTCCTGAAAGTGTAGACACAGCCATGTCAAAATCCTCAAAACCAAATTGACCTAAAAATGTATAGGCATAGGCTTGTGCCTCTGAGAGGTCCAATTTTTTATGAGTGGTGAGATGATCTAATAAATAATCTATGACTCCAAGTTTGGTATTAAACTCCTCTTCCTGAGGGACATAAGAAATTCGAAGAGACTTTTGATGAACGACCTTACCTTCATCAGGTGTGTCTATGAGTCCCATAATCTTGATGAGCGTGGACTTTCCAGCCCCGTTAGGGCCAATGATCCCTAAAGCATCCCCGGTCTTGAGGCTCAAGTTGAGGCCTTCAAATAATGTTTTAGAGCCTACGGCCTTAGAAACTTCGTTGAGTGAAATAAGCTGTGCGGACATAATTTTCTTACCTATAAAATTGAGTGAGTTTGTCTTGCAGTATACTCAATTTTTAAAAGCTTTCACTGCAATTTAAAAATTGAAAGAGAAAAAGTTGAATATGAATTTGGTGGATATCGAAGCATTGCAGAAAATGTATATGATGCTTGCTTAAAGATGTAACATAAGATTTTTTCTTTTTCATCTATGACTCATGTAGTATTTAACGACTTTTTTTTCAAATTAGAACTAATTTTAAAAGCTCTTGAAAGCTTAACCATTAATTTTAACAGTCATTAAAGAGTGTGCTAATGCTAGTATTAAATTTTTGAGGGTTTTATTTGTCTTTTCCTCATTGATATTCATTTCAATAATTTTTGAATCTTCTGAATAAAAAAGCTGTGAACAAGAGTATTTGTAATTAACAGAGCCTGAGTTCATTCCCTCTAGAAACGGACAGTTTCAGTTTGGGCCTCATACTGGTTTCACAAAGAAGAGTCCATAAACCTAACTAGACCTTGACCCTTTTTGTTTTGATCGATTCAATAAGGGTATGTCAAAGTCTATTATTTTTATTGTCCTTATGGCGTTGTGTTCTCCCTCATGGTCCATCTCCAAGAAGGCCTGTGAAAATACAGATTGGTACGAGAAATCCATCAAATTGATGGCGCAAGGGAAAAATTCTAATATCATTAAAAAGTTTGAAAGAGAATGTAAAAAAAAATCAGCTGAATTTGACCGAGAGACATTCCAAAAAGCTTGGGATGCGGGCATTCAAATAGAGTGCGCCCACCAAAAGGCATTTGACGAAGGTCTAGACAAGTCTAAAAAAAGAAAAAACTGTGGAGATGCTCAAGACGAATACAATAAGTACTATGATTATGGTTTAGAGCTTAAATCTTTAAAATCTAGT
The DNA here is from genome assembly GCA_937936325.1 of uncultured Bdellovibrionales bacterium. GTDB lineage: Bacteria > Bdellovibrionota > Bdellovibrionia > Bdellovibrionales > UBA1609 > CALGWV01. The sequence goes on from CALGWV010000027.1 coordinate 3,707, forward strand.
TATAAAAAAGAATCTCGTGTTCATAAAAAAATGAAAAATAAGCACACTCGCTTAACTCAAAAGCTCAAAACCTCTGAAGATAAACTCAAGAAAATGGATCTCAGAATGTACGAGATTAAAAATCAAACCCAACTTCGAATTCCTACTCTGAGCGAGTAGGAACACTAAGTCTCGCGAAGATAAAGATAAACCTCTTTATTTTAAATAAGAATAGTCTAAAAAACTTGTGGGTTTTGCCATGTCGTAGTACTAAAAGAAGATATATTTCGTCATCTTTTAGGGGAGCCTATGAAACTGTTTGAAAACTCGAGTATTCGACCTGTGATCGTTTTGGATTTTGGGTCTCAATACACCCAGCTTATTGCTCGGAGGCTCAGAGAACTGCAAATTTTTTCTCAAATTTTGCCTTATCATACAGATATTAAAAGCCTTAAAGAGCTCCAGCCTCAAGCCCTTATTTTAAGTGGTGGCCCCCAATCCGTAAATGCAGAAGAATCTCCTACAAGAGAGCTTAAAGAGCTGATGGATCTCGCCCCAGTCTTAGGGATCTGTTACGGGATGCAGCTTCTTGTGAAACAGCTTGGAGGCCAAGTCGAGAGCCTTCATCAAGGGGAATACGGAGCTAGTAGTATCCAGTGGGACCAGGTTCAAGCTAAAGCTTTTGAGGTTTGGATGTCCCATGGAGATTCAGTATTAGAGCTTCCCGCTGGAGCCCAGGTCTTAGCCACTTCTGAAAATAATATCACTGCGGCCATTGAGGGAGAAGGCTATGTGGGTTTGCAGTTTCACCCGGAAGTGACCCATAGCCAAAATGGCACTCAAATTTTAAAAAACATACTCGTTGATAAATTTAAAGTAGAGCCTTGCTGGACACCTCAGTCCATTTTAAATATTTTAAAACAAAAATTAGAGCAAGAAATCAAAGCCAATGATATTATTTTGTGTGCTTTAAGCGGAGGTGTAGACTCCACCGTGGCGGCTCAACTCTTAACTCAAACTTTTGGTGCCAACCGTGTGCACTGTTATTTTGTGGATAATGGTCTTTTAAGAAAAGACGAATTTAAAACTGTTCTAAAAACACTTTTAGGTTTGGGATTGAACGTTCGTGGTTTAGAAAAAGCAGAAGTTTTTTACAAAGAGCTTAAAGGGGTTTCGGATCCTGAGCAAAAAAGAAAAATCATTGGCAAAACATTCATAGAAGTCTTTGAGCAAGAGCTCAGTCATACCCCTTACACACATTTAGCCCAGGGGACATTGTATCCTGATGTGATTGAGAGTGTTTCTCCAAACGGGGAGTCGGTCACCATTAAATCCCACCACAATGTAGGTGGCCTACCTGCACGATTAAAGCTTAAACTTTTAGAACCTTTTCGTGAAATGTTTAAAGATGAGGTGAGAGAGCTCGGCCATGAGATTGGACTCGCTCAAGACATCATTGGACGTCACCCTTTTCCAGGCCCTGGGCTTGGTATTCGCATTTTGGGTGAGGTGACTGCAGAAAAAGTACAAACACTGCAAAATGTCGATGCTCTATTTATTGATGAGCTTAAGAGCCGTGATCTTTATTCTCAAATTTGGCAAGCCTTTTGTGTGCTTCTTCCTGTACAAAGTGTAGGGGTTCAAGGAGATGCCCGCACCTATGAGGATGTGGTGGCTTTAAGAGCTGTTACTTCAGTAGATGGTATGACGGCTCAGTGGTTTGATTTTAAAGCACAGGATTTAAGAGAAATTTCAGCCCGTATCACAAATGAGGTGAGAGCTGTTAATAGAGTTGTTTATGATATAACAAGTAAACCTCCTGGGACAATTGAGTGGGAGTAAATTTTATAATGCACATTTTCTTATGTTTTTTTGTTTTACTTTTGATGGCTTCTGCCAAAGCAGAGCTTTATTATTCACAAGATGAGATAATGTCTCTAGTATATGAATCTAAATTTGCAGACTTAAAAAAGATTCCTAACTCAACAAATTTGGATTTTGTTAAAAATCATCAGAGTTTGATCTTGCAAAATTCACCTCTAGTCACTTGGTATGGACTGAGTCCATTGATGTTGGCGCACATTATGAACTCTCCTCGAGTCTATAATATATTGATCGAAAAAGGAGCCAAACCTGATTATCGGTCACCCATTTTAAATATAGATGTGCACTGGCTCCAACAAAACACTGAAAGGATATCTCAAGTTCTTTCTGTCGCTCAAACCAAGGGACTTTACTTTAATCAGAGCGAGAATAAATGGACTTTGCATCCCGAGGTCACAGAGTTTCAAAATTTATATGAATATTTTATAAAAAATGAATTCTGTGCCAGTCTTTTGATCCCCGAATTTTATATTCCGGATCACAAATCATTTGATGCCATCATTTACTCTCATAATTTTGATTTTAATTGTCTTCCAGAGATCTATTCTCATTTCTCTGAAGAGCGAGCGACTCTTCATTATTTAGATTTGGAGCAAATGATTCTACAGCGCTCAAGATCATGGTTTAAAAGTCTTTTCCAAAGTTTTGGCGATTATTTGGAATATAGTGTCTTAATGAGAGAATTCAAAAAAGAGTTTTTAAGTCTCAATGGAAGGTTGGATGAGCTCGATTTTGAGTACTGGATTTTAACTTTAAATCTTAAGCCCCAAGACGTTGAAGAGTTTTTTTTAAAACCTAATCACCTTAGCCCAACATTAAATTTTCATAATTTGTTGTTGATAAAGTTCGCAGACTTAAAACTCGATACTTTAACACCTGAAAATATGAGTTTTTTTGAATACATAGTTTTTAAGAATTCTGGTTATGCCACTGAAAGCCCTCAAGAAACTTATAGAACTCTAGCTCACTTAAACGAAGACCAGGTTCAAGAGATAGTGAGTGAGTTAGATCTAGTCCGTGAGATTTACCCAGACGAGTTGAAATCTTGGTACAAAGAAGCTGAGCTTCTAGGGCAATCCCCTTTAGTGGTCTTTTTGCTTGCAGGACAGTTAAGTCTTGTTGAATACGCTCTTATTATGAGCCCAGATTTAGTCAGGTATCATGATCCTTTAACAGGGAGCTCTCTCAAGGATTGGAGCAAATCATTAAGTAGATATAATGCTAAGACAAAACGTTTTCGTTTTTTTCGTGTCATCAAAAACATTTTGAAGACAGTCATTACTGACGACCCGCTTGAGTCCAGTTTTTTTGAAAAATACGAAATTCCCACAGATAAGGATAGGGGCAAAAGAATTCAAAGAGAAAACTATCTTAAAAAGCATCTCTTAAGATAAAATGACTGATTTCCGAGTGTGAAGAAATAGAGGTTTTTTTTTCTGATAGTCTGAACCTAAGTCCTTGCTGTGCTTACAGGCAGCGTGTCACACCCAGGGACATGCTCTTTGCCTTAAATTTAAGCATAATTAGATTATGTCTGAATTTGTACATCTAGCGGCTCAGTCCCACTTTTCGCTTCTTAAATCATCAAACACCCCAGCTGGGCTATTAAAAAGAGCTCAAAGTGAAGAGATGCCAGCTATGGCCCTATGTGATGATTCGAATATGTTTGGAGCTATGGAGTTTTATCTCAAGGCTCAGTCTCTCGGTGTAAAACCTATATTTTCTATTCAAATTCCATATCAGGTTCATGCTGAGACCTACGCCCCCATTCGCCTTTATGCCAAAAATTTCAAGGGGTATCAGGAGTTATGTCAGCTCTCGAGCCAGGCTTTTAAAAACACCCAGTCTGAAGATGTCAGTGGTGCTAAAATTTTACTAGAGGATCTTAAACACTATAAAGATCTTGTTCTTTTAACTGGGGGCTCAACAGGTTGGCTCTATCAGTGTTGGAAGACTCTAGGTGCTCAGAACACTAAACTGAAACTTCAAGAACTCCAAGCGGGTTGGGATTGTTTTTTAGAAGTACAGCGCATGGGGGCTCCTGAGGAGTCGGAGTTTCACGAGTATCTCCAGAGCCTTTCACAAGAGTTTAAAATGGAGAGAGTCGCTACTCAGTCCATAAACTATATGAGCCCTGATGATCAGCTCCCCAGAGATGTGATGGAGTGTATTGCTCGAGGCAAGACCCTTAGAGATGAGGATCGACCCAGACTTCCATCAGATCAATACTATTATAAAACTGCTCAAGAGATGTATGAGCTGTTCAGTGATGAGCCTGAACTTTGCCAGAACACTTTAAAAATCGCAGAGCTTTGTCATACCGAAATTCTAATGAAAGATGCTCATGGGCAACCTATTTATCATCTTCCGAGTTTTCCAACTCGAGAGGGGAGATCCCTTAAAGACGAGATGCATGCCCTTTCATTAGAAGGCCTAAATTTAAGACGCTCTCAAATGAGCACAGACTTAACTCCAGAGGCTTTGAAGGTTTACGAAGAGCGCCTCGACTATGAGCTTGGGGTTTTAGATAAGATGGGCTTTAATGGTTATTTTTTAATCGTAGCTGATTTTATTCAGTGGGCCAAAGATCACGACATCCCTGTGGGTCCTGGGCGGGGGTCTGGAGCGGGTTCGCTTGTAGCCTATTGTTTAAAAATTACAGATCTTGACCCTATCCCTTACAATTTAATTTTTGAGCGATTTTTAAATCCTGAGCGTGTGAGCATGCCGGATTTTGATATTGATTTTTGTCAGGAGCGAAGATCTGAGGTCATTCAATATGTGACTCAAACTTACGGACAAGAGTCCGTTTGTCAGATTATTACTTTTGGAAAACTCCAAGCCCGTGCGGCGATTCGAGATGTGGGAAGGGTCTTGGGTTTAAGTTTTACGGAAGTGAATCAAGTCATAAAACTCATACCTGATAAGCTAGGCATTTCACTCCAAGAAGCCTTAGATGCTGAGCCGAGATTTGAAGAGTTTATGGAGATGGACCCCAGGGTGCGCACTCTTATGGATTTAGCCCTTAAGATTGAGGGCCTGGTGCGACACGCAGGCATACATGCCGCAGGTGTGATCATTGCCGATGGCGCTGTGACGGATCATGCGCCACTTTACTACGGTGATGGCGGCGAGCAGGTCGTGCAGTATGATATGAAGACCTCTGAAAAAATTGGTCTCATTAAGTTTGATTTTTTGGGGTTAAAAACTCTCACTCATATTCAAAAAGCTTTAAAGCTAGTAAAGATCAACAGAAACAAAGACATTAAAACCACGGATATTGAATTAGAAGATCCCGCTGTTTATGAAATCCTCGGACGCGGAGACACTGCTGGGATCTTTCAGTTTGAAGGTGCAGGAGTTACAGATTTAATTTTAAAATCAAAGCCCACTCGCTTTGAAGACCTTGTAGCCATCACAGCCCTTTGTCGCCCGGGTCCTATGGAGATGATTCCTGATTATTTAAAACGAAAATCCGGAAAAACAAAAATTATTTACCTTTTTAAAGAACTTGAAGAAATACTCAAGGACAGCTTTGGCATTATTGTTTACCAGGAGCATGTTCAGCTAATTGCAGCAAAAATTGCCAGTTATAGTTTGGGGGAAGCCGATATGCTTCGCCGAGCGATGGGTAAAAAAATCAAAGAGGAGATGGACGTTCAAAAAGAGCGCTTTATTGAAGGAGCCAGGAAAAATAATTTTGATTTAAAAAAATCAGAAAAACTTTTTGATCAAATGGCAGAGTTTGCCAAGTACGGGTTTAACAAATCCCATGCTGCAGCCTATTGTGTTTTGTCTGTTCAAACAGCATGGTTGAAGCAAAATTATCCCGTCGAGTTCTACGCCGCGCTTTTATCCACTGAGATGTCAAATACAGATAATGTGGTGAAGTATGTCAAAGATGCTGGAAGGCGGGGAGTGGTGATCCGCCCCCCTGACATTAATGAGTCTCAATACGAATTTCAGGTGAGAGGCAATGAGATCATCTATGCCTTTGGAGCTCTAAAAGGTGTGGGGCAGGCCGCTGTGGAATCCTTATTGGAGTCTCGTAAAAATAACGGGGGCTCTTTTAAAGACCTTGATGATTTTTTTGATCATATTGATTTGAGAAAAATTAATAAAAAAACTTTAGAGTCCCTGATTCAAGCTGGAGCTTTTGATTCTATGGCGGAGCACAGGGCTCAGGTGTTCGAAAACTTTGCAAAATTTATTAAATATCAGGATAAAAAAAGAAAGGACGCTGACTTAGGGCAAATGAATCTATTTAGTTCTTCTGAGATGCTGTCCAAAACTCAATCTGTTAAAATGACCCATGTGCCTGTGTGGAGTAAAACACAAAGGCTCGCCCGGGAAAAAGCAGTCCTAGGTTTTTATCTCAGTGATCACCCATTGAGTTCTTTAGGGGCTTTTGTTAAATCTAAAAATTTATCAAAGCTTGTAGACCTTGATTTTGAAGAGCCTAAATCTCAAGTGTCTTGTCTTGCCATCATTACTGAGAACAAAGAGATCCTCACTAAAAAAGGCACGCGCATGTGCTTTCTCACTTTAGAGGATGAAACCTCTCAGATGGAAGCCATAGTGTTCCCGGATAAGTTTGCAGACTTGGAGCATTCTATAAAAAAAGACCAAGCCTTTATCATCAGCGGAGAGCTGGAGAAAAAAACAGAAGCCCCTGCCAAAATTTTTGTAGAAGATTTAGAAGAGTTGGGTAAAGATTGGAAAGACACTCGATTTATCAGTCTTAAACCAAGAATAGAAAATCCTCAACAAGATATAAACTGGGCTTCACTTGCTGAGTTTGTGAATGATCACCCAGGGCAAACTGAATTGTATATTCATATGCCGCTGCAGGAGCTAGATCAAAACCTGCAGTTTCAAATTAAAAACAAAAAAGTCAGCATAGATATTCCATTTTTAGATCACATTTATGGATTAAACCTAGAGCCAGTGACTTGGGGGTGAGTGAAAGCAATAACTCCCGCCCCTGGATATTCTAAGGTTATTTTGTAGGGTCTTTAAGGCTTCCGTGGGCTAGCTCGCTTGAAGCCCATAGGGTAGGCCCTCAATTCGAGCCGCGGCACTCATTGATGTGTCTTCCATATTAGGAGCTAAACTGATCATCGGCATAAAATATATAGATTAAAGTTCCATGTCACAGCTCACTGTAAGGCTAGCTCCAGTGTTTTTTTCTAAGCCATATTGAGCTGTAGGGCTTTTTATCAAATTGGCGGACACTCGGCCTTTGCCTTCGGGGCAACCCCATCCTGTTTCGAGTAGAGTCCTTATAGTACGCATGAGTTTTATTGGCTCTATTGTATTACCTGGCAACTCCACCAGCTCAGAATTAGAGCCATAAATATCCATGACCCATGGGCTGTTGGGGGTAAATGAAGGATCTCCATTGCCTGTGAAGCTTAAGTGAAACACAATAGGGAGGGAGTGATCGTTTATCTCAAAAGAGCTCATTAGTGATGTTGTTTCTTGAGTTGCAGCAAAACCAAATTCAGGGCTTAAAGCTAATAATAAAAGTATAATTTGAATAAATTTCATCTCTTTATCTCCGTTTATCGTTAGAGTTAATTTTAGAGAAGCAATTTATAGTCCATAAAATTCACGGTCTACGCAGCTGTGCTGTCCTAATACAAGAGCATCAAAATTAATGGGTGACAAATATTGTAACAAATTCTGGTTCTCTTCTGAAAATGGGGGAAACCTCTCACTTGTCGTGCTATGGTGCTAGACACCAAAGTGAAGCTCTTATCTTTGATGCTGATCAGGGGGGATTAAGCCAGTGTGGGTCTTTGAGTTTCAAATTTAGAAGAAGACCTCAGTGCAGTTTCATAATTTTTTTATCCTTAGTATATATTTTCTGAATTTTAGGCGAACCTTTTTCTAAGCCTTCCTTTACATATAGTTAAAGTTAAAATATAAGCTTGGTATACAACTGCTACTCGCCTTTATGGCCTGTAGGGTTTAACGTCTTGGTAAAGTAGAAATATAACCAGGCCAAATAGAGTTAGAAGATCATAAGGCTATATCATGAAGTTTTTTTTATTAGTTTTTAGTGTTTTGTGCCTAAGCTTAGGCCATTTGAACCCTGTATTTCCATCTGCTGATAGTTTAGAGGCTGGATGTACTCCTATATTTGGTGTTAATAAAAAAAAGGTACGCCCTAAATCTGAAGTTTTGTCTGCCCTTAGTGAATACTTAGAACCTGAAGAGATTGCTGCTTTGAAAAAGAAAAGAGGAGAAATGTGGAATAATGCAATTATAATTTCTGATGGACCTCTGGAAAAAAGTTTATTTGTAGCTCTAGGTACAGCTTCGAAACACCCCCGGAAAACAAATCAAATTTTGAAAAAATTGGCTGCAAAAAAACTTGTGTCTGAAGATATTCCTGCGACTGAGTTAAGAGATATTTTTATTCAATTTTTTAAAAAGGAAGTTTTAAAACGCGAGTCTGAAGCAGATTTTAACTTAGTATTAGATCTTGATTCTTTAAAAGATTTATCTAAAGGTTTTATAAATATGTTTGAGGGGCTCATAAAAAATGTGGGTGTAGCTCAAACACAATCTTTTTTGTCTCGAATTCTTCTAGCAACCCATGACTTAAGCAAAACAAATTCAGTTCCTCCTCAATTTACAGATATTTTATGGGCTTCTTTTAGTGTAGCTAACAGTGGTATAAGATCGGGTCGTAAATTAGACGAATGTATGAAAGTACTAAAGTGGTTAAGACATGAAATCGTTGGTGGATTCTCTCATGAAGGAACTGAGTTTAGTGACCCAAGGGCTACTTTAATTCGTGCTGTTGTAGATCTGGGGGATCAACATCCTTCTATTTATAATACAGGTATAAGCTCAGATGTTTTTAGTGGAGGGCAACATTTTACAAGCTCTGCGATGATGGCTATTTTAAAGAGACACTTGCGCAGTCCTAATTTCGTGCAGGCTTTACTCGAGCATGAATATGCCTTGAAGAGATCTAATTCTGGTTATGGTGTCAGAACTTTAAGCCTTCTTGTTGATATTAGAGAGCATTTCCAAGGCTTACTCAAAAACAATACACTAAACCCTTCAGATACAAGACCCAATAAAACCAGGGCTTATTTAGAGTTTGAAGGATTTGTCAGTTTAGTGAGGGGTTCGTATTCTAGTCCAGAAGAGCGTTTAGCAGCTCTGGAAAACTATGATGAAAATTATAATAGGAGTCATAATTCAGCACCGGTTGCACTTATGGCCTTAAAACTACTCAGTGATAGCCTTGATGGAGTGAGTTTTAACGTAAATGATCTGATTAACTATGTTGATTTAAATACTGAAAATTAAAATTTTTTAGCTTAATAAATGTCATGTCGAATATGTTCACTTTTGTACTATGATATTTAATGATGAATTTTCTGAAAGAGTTCATAGGCTGTGATCTCTAACAAGCACTTCTTCTTTACTTTATTACGACAAGCACCTCTGCCATCTTTAGAGCAAGGCTGGCAAGACAAACCCTTGTTGATATAGTGACTTTCAGGTCTTGTAGGGTGTCCAAAAGCGGAAGGGCCCATCAAAAATATAACATTTTTATTAAAATAATCAGCTAAATGGGTGAGGCCAGTATCGCCACCCACAACGCAATCCGAACTTAGAATGTGTTTTGCACTTTGAGTCCAGTTGAGCGCTCCCACTAAATTTGTAACGTTTGTTCCTGTGAGATTTTTTTCAAGTTTATCGGTGGGGCCTCCAAGGATAATTATCTCATAATCATCCTGGAGTAAATCAATGAGACTTTGCCAAGAGCTTAAAGGCCATTTTTTATTTTCCCATGAGGCTGAAGGCACCAAACACACTCTTTTCTTAGAGCTCTCTGACTTGAAATCTACAAGTTTTTTTAGCCAATGAGAAGAGGGGCTTTGCACAAAGTTTTCAATCTGATTTTTTTGGTTTTTTGAATTTTTACTCATTAAGCTCTGGTTCAAAAAAGGAAGAAGAGGAGTTATAAATGAAAGTGCTCCTTTTTCATTTTTTGAAAATAGGAGTTGTCCGAGTTTGAAAAATAAGAACCGCTTCCACCTGTGCTTTGGCCTCCGGATAAACCGAGTCTTTTTAAAGAGCCTTGTACTTAACAAAAAAACATTTGTGAGGATGCGGCTTCGTAAATTATTGTGTACATCGTATATCAGATCGTAATTCTGAGCTTTCACTTTTTGACTTATTTTATAAAGTCCTTTGAGACCTGATTTTTTTGAAAGGCTTATCACTTGGAGTTCGGGGTGAGTGCCTAAGAACTCGCTATAAATATCTTTAGTCAGATAATGAACCTCAAAGCCTTCTTTTATGAGAAGATCTACAGCAAAAAGACTCTGGATTTGATCTCCGAATGAGGAAAAGCGGATAAGTAGACATTTTTTTTTCAAAACTGTAATCCTCTGTGGTTAGTGAAGCTGGGCTTCACATCAAGACTGGACCCTTGTTTGGCTCAAGCCTCTACAGGGATTATTATAATAGAATGTTTGCAATTATTTTAGTCATATTAGTTTCTTTTTCTGCCCAGGCTGGTCAAAAGCTTCAATCTAGAGGTCTTGGTCAAGGGACGTCTCCATTAGAGCAAAAAAATAAGGCCTTAGATCAAGCGCGGATTCAGGCGTTTGAAAAACTCTTAAAGTTGCCAGAAGCAAAGTGGAAATCAGATTTTAAGGAGAATTTAGAAGAATATGTGAACTCCTACAGTGTCACAAAATTACTTCGAAAAAATAATAATGAAACTCTTATCGAAGTGTCTTGGGATTTAAGAAAACCACAGTCAGATCAGTTTCAGAAACCCATCACGTACAACCCTAATTTTAAGGGAAAGATTTTAAGACAAGATCAAAAAATCATTATTACTGACGTGAATGACTATCGTTTACTGAAATATTTAGAAAAATATATCAGTTCCTCTGGCCCTTATCCCATCGGCCCTATGAAGCTGATCAAAAGAGATAAATTAGGTTGGCACTACAGTGTTTCTAGAAGGCTCGTGACACAAAGTCTGATAGAGTCTATTCAAGGCCAGAGCGTGACTTGGGGGACAATTGTCGCTAAAAAGAGGAATGCTCAAGAAATCCAACTTAGCGTTAAATAAGCCACAAGCTCAAAAATTTTGGCTTGAGTCACAAGATTATAATCAAACACAGATTCTTCAAAAAACATACAGCACCAGGCTTTCAAGAGCTGAGCCTTTGTTTGTCTTAGGTTGTGAGCATTTAAGTTGTGCCACCCTCGGCTATAGGTATAAAGCAGAAGATCTTTCTGCACCTGTTTTAGAAACTCTCAACAAGGAAAATGTTCTGCTTCACGCCTCAGATAGAGGGGGACATTTGACCTATCACAATCTCGGGCAACTTGTGGTTTATCCTATTCTAGATTTAAACTTTTTTAATCTGAATCTTAGAAACTTTGTTTGTTTGTTGATCCAATCTACTCAAGAACTCCTAAAGCTTTACGGCCTAGACTCTACTTCTAATGAAAAAATGTCTGGCCTATTTATTGAGGGTGCGAAAATTATGTCTTTAGGTTTAAGAGTTCAGTCAGGTAAAGTTCGTCATGGTTTCGCCTTAAATGTAAGAAATGACTTAGATGTTTTCTCTCGTCTTGAGCCCTGTGGGCATTCAGAAATGATGCTCACTTCAATGAAAAGAATTTTAAAAAACGACCTGGAACCTTCAGAGTTGTTTTTTGAGTGGACTGAGATATTTCTTAAACGTCTTTATAAACCTTCCATAGCTCAAATAAAATCTGAGATGGATTTGAATTTGTGACATTAAAAATCAAAAGTCTAAATCAAGGGCGGTCTGACTGGTCGGACTTGACCCAATTCTAATATTTGGGTTTAATTCCTTATAGAAATCCCGTTTTTGGGATGTATCCATAGTGCGCGGAGTTAGCTCAGTTGGTAGAGCACCAGCTCGACACGCTGGGGGTCGCATGTTCGAGTCATGTACTCCGCACCATTTAAGCACTTTGTTACAATAAATCAATTGTCACGTTCGCAACACTCTTTTAGGACCTTTAGCTGTAAGGGACCTGATTCATTGCCTGTTGTCTCATTTTAATTCACAATTTTTTACTCTTAAAAAAGCACCTCCGATAAGACCATTGTCAGAAAGAAAACACTTGGTTTAAGGAGTATAATGATTTTACAGCTTTCATCACGAGAATTAGCATGGCTCTCAGAAATTTGGCATCTTAAATGCGGCAAAAGAAGGCTAGGTCCATACTCATATCCAGAGCTCATAAAAATGATCAAAGAAAAAGGTTTAACCAAAGATCATGAACTTAGAAATCAGAACTTAGCTTCTTGGACAAAAATTAAAGATTTGGATTGTTTAAAAAAAAACGTCATGGATCAATTCTTAAAAAACTATTCCCCTCGTGAGGGCGTGAAGCTCATACGTTCACATGTTCGTCTTGAAATTCACTCGCCAGTCAGGCTCATAACAAAAAACGGCATTGTAGAGTCGACTATCGAGCAGCTCTCAGCAGGAGGTTGCCGTGTGCAGTTGCCCGCAAATTATGTTGAAGTTGGTGACGAAATCAAACTCCATGTGCCTTATGTTAAATCTTTAAAATTAAAACCCCTGACCACAACAGCTAAAGCTCTACGTATTGACCGTATCCATATTGAAAAAGGAGTGGAGTCTCAGCAAACTATGAGTTTTTTCTTTAAGGGTTTAAAGGCTAAATATAAGAAGAATATCCTTAAAGTCGTTCAACGACATGTGAAACGCATTAAAAACAACGTCAAAGACCTTGAAATCCTTGAGGACAAAATGGACTTCGTGAAACTGGGCATGAAACGCAAGGATCACCTCAGACTAGAAACGATTGCTCCATTAGTCTTAGATGGGGTTTATTGAGCAATCTTAATATAGAGGTTTGTAACATATAGATCTAGCTACTCAAACTCAGTATACAATTCTAAATTAAAAAGCAGCTTTGTATTTGCCTAGGGCTGTGGAAGATTCGTTTGTCCTCTACAAAAAGCACATCTCAAGTCGAAACTAAAGTGCGCACTGAGAAAATTAAATGAAGACTGAGTTGTGACTCAGGTCTGAGTTTAATGTTCTCGGTGCGCAATCTACTTTCTCGTTTGGACAAACGAATCTTCCACAGCTCCTAATCTTAACTCCCAATTCTCCATTCAAACATCTAGTTTTTCCTTTTAAATATTAAGAACTGTTAAATATATGCAGGCCCTTGGCAAGTATAAATAAAAATAATTTGCACAGAAGTGGCATTCTAGATCATTATAAAAAGTAATGTACTATCAATATCTGATTTACTGTCTTTTTTTGGTTTTTTTAGGATGTCAAAGCTCTGGCATTGAATCATCTGAACTTTTTTGGCCAGCTGCAGGTCGTGTGACACAGGCGTTTAGACCTTCAACCAATAAAGCCCATAAGGGTGTTGATATTGCATCAAGCTTAGGGACGAAAATATATTCTGCCCACGAGGGGAGAGTGGTCTATGCGGGGCAGGGTTTTTCTGGTTATGGAAAGATGATCCTGCTGGAGAACAAAAAGCGCCAAGTGCGAACTCTCTACGGACATCTTTCAAAAATACATGTATCGGCCGGACAACACTTAGCCAAAGGAATAGTGATAGGAGAGATGGGGCAAACAGGTCGCGCCTCAGGAGTACATCTCCACTACGAAGTTTTAGTCAAAAATAACTTGGTAGATCCTCTTATTTTTCATAAGAATTGAAGTTAAACCTCAAAACTCAAGGTGACCTATATAAAGTTAAACTTTAATAGAATACAATAAATATCTAATTTTATAGAGATAAAAAGTGTCTATATAAAACTATGTAACATAATATAAATTATCTAACACAAGCTCTATTTTCTGACATGCCCGAATAACCATTTACATATTGATGATATTAGAGATTCAATTTTGGCCTCTATAAGGCCCATATAGCACTCAACTCCGGAATGTCATGTTCATACCCCTTATAAACTCTGCGTAGATCTGAGAATCGGCGTTGAACTAAAAGTCTAAGAAATAGATTGTTTAGGCCTACATTTTCCACTATAAAGTCCATTGCTGCTTGAACTGTGATTGAAGTAACAAAAAATCTATCTTGTAAGTAATCATCAGAATTTAGACTAAACCCCCCTTTCATTACACCCCCTGGTTCTTGAAGAAGAAAAGACCTTATGGCGAACTCTTTTCCTGTTGTGCTTTGAATACTGCTTGTTATCTTTATTATATGCTCGCTAATAATCCTCTTTGAATATATCTGGAGATCTTTTTGTGTTTGTCTTGGCATTGACGCTTTCGCCTCGAGTGAAAGGATGTAATATGTCCAAAATGAAATGAAACCATTGCGATAATAAGAATTGAGAGGGAGAAAAGGTGCAAGAGAAAAGTTTATTTCCTTTTTGTATCAAAACTCATAACTAAGGATAATACAAAAATAGACCACAGTCCTGCATGGAGTTGGTTTATCGACTTATAGGTTTTGTCAGTAAAAATAATTAGATCTAAGCCAGGGCCAAGACTGTAGGTTTTTAGCACAATATAATAAACTATTATAAATAAAGTCAAAAAAAGAAGGCTGATTTTTAGAAGTTTAAAGTCTTCAATCCAATGTTTCACTTTTTCCCTTATGTTCATTAGGAAGTGGGCATACACCATCCATAGACCGATGAGCCATGCTGGTAGGTAAAGGTTGGCCCCTAGACCTTTAAAGCTCCAATAGCCAAGCCAAGCCGGCCATAAATCTAACACTAAACCTGTGACCAGCAGTATTATATAAGATTTATAATCAAAAGGATTCTTTCTACCGGCCATATAAATAGAATGAATAGCTAAAATAAAAGGCAAAAATAAAATCAAATCAGGTAAGCCAAGAACTCGGTGGGCGACGACAGCCCCCCAGATAACATTAAAAAAAATAAATTGAAAAATTAATGAACTCATCTTTTAAAATTTTTTAAGGCCATTTTTTTAAAAAGTGAGGGGGACCACCTTGCCAGTCGTAGCCCCCATTTTGTGACATCACTGGGCTCTAAGATAGATTCATTACTTTTAACAGATTCGATCACTTTTTTTGCCCAGACTTCAGGCTCTATGGCATTAAATGAGGAGACATCCATATTTTTTGAGTACTTCTCCCCTATTTGATCAAACATTTTTGTTTTAATACCTGGAGTAATGAGTAAAAGAGTTTTTACACCTGTAGCTTCAAGTTCAGCTTCGAGAGATTCTGTAAAAGCGACAACCCCTGCTTTTGAAGCGGCATAGGTATTGGCCAGTGGAAAAAACATTTTTCCAGATATACTTGCATTGTTAACTATATATCCACTTTTACGCTCGATCATTTTGGGTAAAAACAGTCGTGTTAAATGAACTAGTGATAATAAATTGACTTGGAACATTTTATAGAACTCTTCTATGCTTTGCTCTTCAAAGAGTCCGCCGGTCAAAAGGCCTGCATTGTTTACCAGTACGTCGGGTGTGAGGTTTATTCGACCAAAGAGCCTATTGTTCTCATCAGGTTGAGAGAGGTCAGCAGGATAAAACTTAACACTCAGAGCCCCGAGTCTTTCGAGCTCTTTGATATCAGCAGAGTCCATGGACCTGGATGTGAGGTGAAGATGAGTTTTATGTCTAGCAAACTCTTTAGCTATAGCGAGTCCAATGCCCCTTGAAGCCCCTGTTATGAGTATTGTTTTATCTAAAAGCTTCAATTTTTCCCCTAATTAATTTAAAAAATAAGTTATGGATTCCTGGCAGGAAAATCCCAAACCTTAAAGCCTAACTCAAGAGCTTTAGTCTGGTCAGTGGATTTTATAAGGTAAAGGTTCGCCTTGCCTGTTTGAGCTTGGCACATTGTGATGCGAGGCACACCATCGCTGAGTTTTTTTTGATCAAGCACTTTTATAGACTCTAAATCTTGAGACATTGTCTCTAAAGACACTCCAGAGCTAAGTTCACACTGGCGAGATTGGTCATATTTATAGACCCACACCCCTGAACTTGGCTTTGAGTCTGTGCAGTGTTGAGTGGCGCAAGAGCTGAGAAAAAAAAGTATGAATGTACTAGTGAGCTTCATATTTTCCCCCTGAATTTTGTATCAGTTCAGTAGTCCAAAAAGAGGTTTGGATGTGTTTTTAAAAACAACTGAATAGACTACGGAGTGAGCCGATAAAAAGATCAGGCTCCCTGTGCGGGTTTCCCAAATGGGCTTTGAAGAAACGCTAGCTAAAGTCTCGTACTTTGAAAGGCTTGTTCCATCTTGAGAAGAAACCACTTCAACGCCTCCATCAGAAAGTCCAAACGCCATCTGATCTCCAGGTAAGCTCACTAGTTCAGTGGCAATACCAGATGTCTTTTGGCTCCAAAGAGTTTCTCCACTACTTGAATTCAGCTTATAGATTTTTTGATCTGTTCCTGAAACCCATAATGAGTTTTCGCCTAAAGTGGCTTTTGAAACTGGCAAGTTTCTTGTCCAAATTTTTTCGCCGGTGTGAGCCGAAACTTTTATAAGATTTAGGCCAAATTGGCTTATAAATAAACTTTGTTTGTCTTTGGCGAAAAAGAGAACGTCCAGGTCTTGTATGCCAGAGTTATAATCATAAAACTTGTACCACTGCATGGATCCAGATACTAAATCATGAGCTGAGAGCTGCCCCAAACTGTTCACCACATATATTTTTGAGTTATGTATGAGGGGTTTGGGAGCTCCAAGAATTTCCATGGATTCTAAAGCCTGTCCCCGCCTGACATCTTGGCTCCAAACTAAAGATCCGTCTTTGCTTGAGACCTTATTGAGTCTTCCAGCTGAGTTTAAAAAGTAAAGATGTTCGCCATGCTTTTGTATTCCTGAGGCCACATCAGCATCAAGTTGGGTTTCCCAAACTTGGTTCTTAGTCTTTAAATTATAGGAGATGAGGCTCGAGTCTTGTGAGCCTAAATAGATTTGCTCTCCATCAAGAAAGGACTCGGAGCTGACTCCACCAGGCACTAGAACTATTTGTTTTAAAAAACCACCCCAAGGTTCTAAAAGAATGAGGCCTTTTTTTCGGCTTTGAACTAAAACATGATCTTCAAATTTGAGTAAACTTAATGTTTCGTGGGCAAAGGGCCCCTCTTTTGAAAGAGTCTGAGGTGAAACTATATTTCGAGCCCAGCGTCTTTTTAAAACATTAGAGTTTGATTCAAGGCTTTGGCAGCCACCCAATAATAAAATAATAAAACAGACTAGAGTTATTTTCATTGTTATTTTTTCTTTTGAAGTTGAACCCAGCGATACATTTGCTGAGCCTCTTGGGCCTCAGGGCTCTGATCAAAGGTCTCAAAGGTATACTGAAATCTCTGCATGGCTTTGTCTAGCTTGTTTTGCGCAACTAAAGTGTGTCCCCAAGACAGCGAGCTTCTTGGATGAGCATAAGCCCATTTTTCGTTATTTAAAATCTTGGAGAAAAGCTCTTCGGCTTCAACAGCCTTTTTAAGATTTAATAAAAGCAGACCTCTTTGGTATAAAGCTAATGCACCTAGTTCTTCAGACCCTGAAACTTTAAGGGCCTGGTTGAAGCGAATAGCTTCTTCGAGTTTCTTGTCATCAACTAGTTTCTTAGACCAAACTAGTCCAAGATTTCTTGAGCTTTTATGTGAGGGGTGTTTTTCAATAAAGCTTAAGACCTTTGCGCCAAGCTCTTTTTCTTTAGCGATCTTGTCTTCGGGTTTAAGATCTTTATTGTTTGCCAACTCAGATAAGCTTTTTGAAACTTCAGACTCAATGCTGTAGGCCTCGGTGAAAATCTTTTTGTCTTGAAGTGACATCCAATAAAACAGAGCAGCACCAACAACAAGTACTCCGATTAATCCTAGAAACATCATTGAAACAAGTTTTGGGCTTTTTTCAATCCAAATGGATGTTTTGTGAAGTTGGTTCTCTAATTGGCCGGCGACTTTAACTAACTGGCTGGGTTTTTCCTTAGACATAAATCCTCTATATATATTGATATAACGAAACAGCTAGGATGAGCCAAAACCCACTTTTTGTAAAGCTGACTCGGCTCAATGAGAAAGACCTAGACAGGAAGCACTTGGCTTGGGGCAGATCTTAGAAATCTAGCGCGACTCTTTGGGATAAATGTAGAGGACAGCTGCAAGGTAAGCTGGGTGGGGATCTATGTTAAAGTCAGGGCTTCTTATATATCTTAAAGTGCTGCCGCTCACTTATGTCAACAATTTCGTAATCAATGTTGATATGATTCCTGGGAAATGAAGGTTCAATGACAACAACTGAACCGGGCCTCACTTCTTTGATTACCTGAACATGACCCTTCACAACTCTACCCTCTTCATTTACAAATTGGATAAGCTGGAGAACCTTTCGATCAGATTGAGGTTTCAGGTCATCCAGTCCAAGTGCACTGACTAATGTTTCTGCTCCTTGTTCGCCTGTCTTCAGTAATTTAATTTCAATTTGATCATCACCAAAACTAAAAACTGTCTGGGCTATTTCTCTTATGAGTTTAAGACACGTCCATGTTAAAAGTTTTACCCCTGCCTTTCCATCACTTCTTTAAGGGTGGCAAAGGGTCTAGAGTTTCTACCTTGATGATGGACTCTAAGAGGAGCGATAATACTAAGTCTTTTTTCGGCTAATCTTTGAGCTGCTAAATAGGTAGGTATGGACTCGGCTTCAGAAATTTCAAAAACTTCCATCATATTATCAAAAACGGCTTCCACTTTATTAAAAGCTCTATCTTTAGAATAGCCTTCAAGCTCAACATAGACATTCATCAGCCCACCTGCATTGGCCACAAAATCAGGAGCATACAGAATGCCTTTTTTAACCAGGAGATCCCCGTGGCGTGATTCTTTAAGTATGTTGTTAGCTCCACCGGATATAATTTTACATTTAAGCTTGTCTATGGTGTCGTCATTAACCACTGCTCCTAAAGCACAAGGGGCAAAAACATCGCATTCTGTAAAAACCACTTCCTCTGGTGAGACAGATTGAAGGTTGTATTTATCTTTTAAAAACTCCACTTTCACAGTATCGATATCACTGATAATAACTTCAGCTTCTTCTTTAACTAAATGCTCAACAAGATTGCGTCCCACGTTTCCTAACCCCTGGACCACAACTTTAAGACCTTTGAGTGATTCAAGTCCAAGTTGTTTTTTAACGGAAGCTTTTATACTCATTAGAACCCCATAGGCCGTGTAAGGACTGGGGTCTCCTGATCCACCAAGAGATTCAGGGATTCCTGTGACAAAAGGGGTTTCGGCAAAGACATGCTCCATATCTTTCACTGTGGTTCCCACGTCTTCTGCTGTGATGTATTTACCGCCCAGGGAGTTTACAAAGGTTCCAAAAGCTCTAAATAGACCTTCTCTATTTTTCACTTTAGTCTTGTCTGCAATAATAACGGCTTTACCTCCGCCAAGATTGAGGCCAGCTGCAGCAGCTTTGTAGGTCATACCTCTTGAGAGTCTTAAAACATCAATGAGGGCATCATCGCCAGAGTCATAGGTCCACATGCGTGTTCCACCTAAAGCAGGACCAAGAGCTGTGTTATGAATAGCGATGATTGCAGTTAAGCCAAGATCTTTATTGTGGCAAAATACCACTTCCTCATGATCGCCATGTTCTTTGATTAATTCGAACGACATAAAACCACCCTCCACTATAAGACTAAAATTAAAGTATAGAAATTAATTTGTTGGAGTTAAAAGACTATTCCAATGGCAAATCCTAGGGCAAGCAGAGCTGCAGAAAACACCAGCTTCTGAAGGCTTGAAGAATCTTCCAAAATCGCCTGAACTCTGGGTTTCTGACTCCCCTGTTTGGGTTGAATGCAAAAATCAGCTAGGGCTGCAGAGCTACGATACTGGGAGGTGTTTTCCACAAACGCATCGTTTTTAGGCGCAAAACTTTGAGCTTTAATTTCATTTTTAAGAGATTGAATTTCAGATTGCTGCTCGCTAAGAGACCTTTCAAGTCGGAGTTGAAACTCTTGCATCTTAAAATCTACAGATGGGTGTGTTTGAGGGTTTTCCTCAAGTACACTCATTCCCCACAAAAGAGACTTATATATATAAGGAGGGGCATCTCTTCCAGGCTCGTGCCAACGGTTCCAAGAGGAAGGATCTACCAATAACATCTGACAAAATTTTCTTTGGCTCAGGCCTAGGGACTTTCGTATGTCCTCTAAACTGCCGATCTGTTTTTTGATCCTATCGCGCTCTAAAACATTAAATTTCTGCATAGGTTACATCCTTTTAGATATATCAACCAAATTTATCAATATAAATTATATTTATTTTATCAAGATTTTATTGATTTAATCAACAAATATGTAAATTAAATCAATTTATCGTATACAATCTAGCCTGATAAGAGTTTTTTTAATCTTATACATGTTTATCAGAAAAATATAAAGTCATGAAATTTTGTATAGATTATGTTTATAATATATACACTTAAGTACTTGTTATTTATATATAAATAAGATATGTTTATAATAAGGACTAAAAAATTAGATTTGAGTTTTAAAATGAAACTCACTCGGGAGATGTTTTTAATCATGAGTTCAAAAAACTACAGTATGAATTCCACCAAGTATTTGATCACTGAAGAGTATCAAGATTTAGTCTATCTTTTAGAGCGAGTAAAAGAGCAAGACCTCTATGGAATCACCCTTATTCAAATGGCCATGGCCACAGGGGCTCGGGCCCAAGAGCTTTTGAACATTAAAGATAATGATCTCAACTTAAGAGAGGGGTTCGTTTTGATCCACGGCCTTAAAAGCAGTAATGATCGTGAAATCCCAATCCAGCGGCAGCTTGTTGGGCAGCTCCAAAAACTTTTAAAACTGAGCCCCGACAATAGGCTGTTCCCCTACACTTACTCGTGGCTTCAGAAGAAATGGAAGTTCTATCGCCCTGTCCCCAAAAAATTTCATAGCCTCAGGCATACTTTTGCCATAAGGCTCTATCAGAAATCTAAGGACCTAAGGCTCGTCCAGGTGGCTTTGGGCCATAGAAATATCCAAAACACCATGGTCTATGCCGACTACGTGTACTCTAAATCAGAACTCAAAAAATACATACTTTAGAGTATTTCTTAAGGAGGCTCAGCAGCCCCTCCCCTCTCTAAGCAGCTTCTGCTACAAGTAGGGGTGTCATTTTTGAAATTTTTACAAATAAATACTTATATAAAGATAGCTTTTAGTAGATTTTATTAGCTCAACATGGTATCTATCTAGAGTTTTAGATTTATATTTTTGGAGAACATTAATGAAAAAATACAGCTCTATTATTTTAATAAGGCTCTTTCTGATAAGCTTTTGTTTCTTTTTTCTCACTCATACTCATGCCAGTGTCGCTGAAGAAGAGTCCAACGACATTTCCTGCAGAGTTTTAAGCTCTTTTGATTCTAAATAATTTTTACTTTGGAATATTTATGAACTTTAAAAACACTTTTTTATACAAGCTTAGCCTGGCCTTTGTTTTTTTATTGATCAGCGCCACTGGAAATACAGAGCCTTGTGAATTATTATACCAGTTCACCCCTGATTTTGTTGCGAGGCTTTTAAGTCCTGAAGCCACAAGGGCAAAACCTCCAAAAAATTTAGGACAAATGGAATTTATCTTAAGGGATCAAAATAGAAATGCGCCTTCGGGTAGAAATGCCAAATACTACAGAGATGCACAAGGTCAGACTTGGCAAGTATTTTTACGTAGTGATATGGAGGCTCGTCATGTTACGGCTCAATTGTTGATTGGTGCAGCTCTTTCCGAAAAACTTGGTCTTAGATCAACAGAGCCTGTACTTGTTCGCCAGGGAAATGACTCGGAAATAGACTATGTGATCCAAAAAAGAGTCAATGTCAATAGAGGCAACTCAACTATTAATTCCGATGATTTTGCCCAACTCTTTTTTGTGTCTGCTTTTTTGGGGGCAGAGTTAGGTACTCAACTATTTTCAGATGGAACTGTTCAAGTTACAGACTTTGGTTCATCACTGGGTCTTTCTAAGGAATATCAGATTTATAGTCTTGGTGGCTTCGGTCTTAATAAAGCAGGCCTTGACGCCGCAATGAATTCTGCCATGGGACATGCTGATTTTCTGGGCATAGATCATCCCTGGTCCAAACTCACTACTTCGGACATGCTGACTTTCAAAGGCCGCTTAATGGGTTTAACGAATTTGGACATCCAAGCCATTGTATCCCGAGCCCAACTTCCAAAAGGCTCTGCTGAGTTTATGAATCATGCTCTAAAAACAAGAAGGGATTTGTTTTTAGATGAGCTAGAGTCTTGGTTTGAAAAGAGACAAACAGGTTTAGCCGCTCAAAAAAATCTAGTCTCCCCAGAACTAAAAAGAAAGCTAGCTGAACCTAATCCTTATTGGCCATCTCAAAGCCAAGAATTTCGAGATTATGTTGCGAGCTGGACACCGAAACTCCTGAGTGAAGCACGAGACGTATTTGGAAGTTTCTCTAATCGCTACTTTGATGATCTCAGCCTATTAAAAAAGGTGGTTAAAGTCTTTGCCAATCTTCCAGATAGTGAGGATAGAGCCTTTCAACATTACCCAGCGGCTTTTAAGAGACTTGTTGATATTACCCAGGTTCATGTTGAAGCAGCTCCATCTGCTGAGATTTCACAAGAATATCTCTTTTTTACAATTTTAAATAATGCAGAAATTGCCCCTGAAGCATTAAAAAGTTTCACTAGAATGCTGTCAAGGTTAAATCCAGCAGTGCTCAGCAATTCCTTTACTTCTATTTTCTTTGATTCTATACGACCTAGCGAAAATCTCTCAAACTTCATTGAGCCTCTCTTTCAAAATTTTTTACAAGTGAAATTAGAGAATAACTACGCAGTGACGGATCGAATGTACAAAGCCATGGCCGAGTTATTAGTCACTCGTATAGAAGGTAATCCTCATGAGACTGAGCTTGAGACACTTCTCTCGAATTTAATTACTTTGACAAATGTGTACAACAAAGCACTAAAAGTTAATAGTGCCACCTCTCAAGTGGGAGACCTAGATGTCATCGAACAAGCACTTTTGAATACAAAAAAACTATTTCTAAATAAACCATTTAGTAGTGGTGGAACTATAGCTCAAAGTCTAAAAAACACCGCACTTTTCTCACTCTATTCAAGATAATCTTTAAGCACTTTATTTTTAATAAAATTTAATTTCTTAGTTGTGGTACTAAGCTAAAAACCATAAGTGACCCTAAGTATTAAGGAGTTCTAAAAATCTCTCCACCACAAAGAGGGTTTGCTCTAACCTAGCTCCTCTGAAGCGTACAAAAAGGCATTCGTAAAAATATGAATAAAAAAAATTATAACAAAACCATGGATAGAGTCTCCAAAGCTCTCCTTTTAAATTAATGTAGTGATTGCAATTCTACAGCCACACGTCTAAGGTTCACTCGATAAAGTAGCTTTTGAGTTGGTTTTACGGTTTAAGCGTGATAGCAATAATGGGAAAATCACATCAGGAGTTTATTTGTGAAACCCAGATTCGTAAAAGCAAAATTTAAATTTTTTTGTTTGGGATTGGCCCTGACTATAGGGGCTCAAGCTCAAGGACGAGGCCTTAAAGACTGCCTGTCGAATTTCGTCTCAAATGCTATAGCTATCTATCAGGAGAATAACCTAAGTCAAAAACCCATTGAGCAGCCTCAAGGCCCTTTATCCCCTGTTCCAACAGCTGCTTCCAGAAACTCACTGATAGCTCAAGTCAGGGCCAAAGATCAGGCAGGAACTCTTTGGACTGTAGAGCCTGCAACTGATTTAGCTCAAACCTTAAAAGTGGCAGCTTCAGTTGCTGGGGATCTCGGATTAAACACACTGCAACCGCGACAAATCGCTGCACCTAGTGGATTTCTTATGGCAGGAGCTCAAACGCGAGGGCGTGTGATACTTCAACGAGCACTACCTCAATCCGGACGCTCCAGAGATTGGAGCCGAACAAGTATTACAGCTCATGACCAATATGGGGGGGCTTTTGGCGAGTCAAAGACTACGAGCTCAGGTGGAAGATGCTAAGCCCCTTTTAGCTGGTTTTGCTACTGGAGATGAAAGCCCTGAACATGAGGCTCATATTACTCAGTGGAGAGCTCCTGCTCTTAGGGAGGCCCACAGCGTTCTTCATAAATTTGTAAAGGGACGATTTTATGACCTCGAAGCGGTGTCTGTTCTTGTAGAAATGCTCCTTATTCTTAATAAAAAAGAAAATTTTCCACTTCCTGATATCATGCCCCGGTGCTTGAGCGAGTCATTCAGGTCAAACTTAAGCATCCTAAAACAGCTGTTGAATCTGACCTTATTGCTCGAAGAGTTTTTGCTTCCTTTATTGAGAGGCAGTTAAGCCAAACTCAAAACGCTGATCTTGTTTATCGGCTAGCCTACTTAACCCGAAGTCCAGCTTCAGCTCAAGCTGTGCGGCAGGCTCTTAGCGTATTTTGGGAGGTGCATCACAATAACACCTCAAGCGGGCTTCCCTTTAAAATTTTAGAGAAAGTCGCCAAACTTTCTGGTAGTGATTTGGTCTTGCTCGACTTTATGTTTCAGGGGTTCATGAGTTATTCCAAAAAGTTGTGGATTTGAAGTTTTAAGCGGCAGTATCCTGAGCATCACTTGTTGATGTTTTTACCACGA
>CALGWV010000028.1 GCA_937936325.1 uncultured Bdellovibrionales bacterium
TTTAGCTGTTAAAAATGCATCTAAGAAATGGACAATGCCTTTAAGAGATTGGAAACCTGCCATGAACAGGTTCGCTATTGAATACGGTGACAGATTCGATAAAAATTAAATCGCAGTTACACAATTTAAATTACAGGCTCAAATATACAGACAAAGTCTTTCACTTCTAAGGGGGTCAATCTGTCTTACGGAAAAGAGGTAGAGAAAACACACAAATCAACAGTCTTTGAAAACTCACTCCATGTGGCGACACTTTATAAATGGGAAAACAATTCCATTGGAGTCATGGTGACCACGATGACGATAAATCCAGATGGTTCTATAAATTACGAAAGAAGTGGCTTGAATGCGCTGAAAAAAAATCGACCAGCACTAAGTGATCGATTCAATGTACTTTAAAAGAATAACGCCTGCTCTTCGGTGCCTAGCCTGGCACCAAAGTTTTTTTTTTAATTTTTTATTTTTTCTGTCAGCTGTATAAGCGGTGACAGAAGTCTTTGTGATGTGGCGACGTCCACCATTTCACCACGGAGGAATCGAATCAGATTCGCGTAACCTAAATCGATAACGGCCTGATCATCGGCTGTGATGGTTTTTGGATCTAAAGCGTCACCGGTTTCCATAGATGTGCCAATCTCAATGATTCGAGCGCGGTCTATTTTTTCGTAAGCTTCACGTATTTGCGTGTCTAAAATAATACCGGCAGCCACTTCGTTGTCTTCAGAAGCAAAGTAAAGCTGCCCCCCCATTTTCACGGATACGAAATCATCAAGACTTCGACCATCTCTAGGCAGCTCACTGTAAAGCCTTAAGCTTTCTTTCAGGCTTTCCACCTCGTAACTCAAGCTTCCTTCATTGAGGTTATCCGCTAAGATCTGAGCAAATAGATCATTTAAGGATTGTTTTTGAGTTTTGATTCCCAAGGCTCTGTATACTCTTGTACTCAATGGCCTTGGAAGATCATAATTGGCATCACTAAACTTATGCGGCAACAAGACATCAAACTCTTCCTGGTTTTCAGTTTTAAACTTAAAGCTTCTAGAGATATTATCCACGAAGATATTTTTTACAAAGTTATGAACTTCTTCACCTATTTCGGGGTGATCCAGGAAACTGACTGTATGCTCATCAAAAGAGAACTCACCAAGGCGCCTTTGGGTTAAGGAGTTTAAGGCTAAGATCTTATCAATCCATACTCCTCGAATATCAATTTGATCTGCAAAGTTATTGGGGTTGTCACGATGTTTTACATTCTTAAGGTGTCGTCCACCTTGAGCCGTAATGCTAAAACCCCCAGCCAAACCGGATTGAAGTCCGAAGCAGTCTTTGGCCTCTGGGACAAACACGATCTTGGCTAAGGCAGTGTAAGGCATAATATCAATGACGTTCCCCTCTCTTGAGATCACGCAAGACAAATCGGGCTCAGCCACTACATCCATGAAAAAATTGGCAATGAGCTTTGTCGCTTCATTCATCTCACTGAGCCATTCAATACTCTCTAACCTGTCCGTTTTAAGGTCAAAGTTCACCATGATATCCACAAGTCTTTCGTAGAAAATTCTCATGGATCTAAACCTAGAGGCTGTACCACGGGCATAGCCCCAATCCGAAAAGGCTGAGAAATCTCGTCTGTCATTCCTAAAATTTCTGAGGCCGTAAAAATCTTTATAAGAATCAATCATGGACTCGGCCACTCCCACATAACCCACACCTTCATCAAAGCGATTGCAGGTGGGATTGAGACTCACGGTTTCGTCGGTACAATACTGATACTCGACCAGCTCAAGATCGTCAGGCTGTTGATCTTTCACTTCAACAATCTCAACTTGATCCCCATTTCTCACTTCCACTTTTTGAGTGTACCCAAATCTCAAAGCCGCCACATCATACTTACCTGGAACAGGTAGCCCTTTAATTTCAGATTTAGAATACTCCATCATACTGGAGTAGGGGCTTCCAAACTCAGATTGAACACCCAAGGCAGCAAGCTCTTCCTTACTGTAGAAATTAGCTTCGTCCTCTGATCCATTGAAATTATGTCGCAGGCCTAAGTTATGACCCACTTCATGAATGAAGGTAGGGATCCAAACATAAGGTAATGTCAGGTCTAAAATTTCTTTTTGTGCTTTTGGATCTAACTTTTCCCAAGGCTGCCCTTCCCCAATTTTATTCACTTCTTCAAGTAAGACTAAATCAGTAAGATCTTTAACTAAACTGTCTGAAGCCATGAAGAAATTGTTACGACTTAAATACTCGCGCTCATGGTCATAATCAGAGTGTAGGTTTTTTTCCTGTTGATTTTGATAAATCTGAAATAAGGATTTCTTGCTGGTTTTTTGAAAAAAGTTTTTTGTTAAACTGACAAGTTTACCAATCGACAAACCTACGTCATTCACAAAACTGGCTGCATCTGGATCTGCTGCGCTTGTATCGTTTGGATCAGTAGCATTAGCGTCTGCTGGCTGAGGTGCCTCAACTCTAAGAGCGCTCAAATCGCCTTTGTAAGTGGTCCATTGTCTTGGGACGGCAACAGCACGTCTTCGAGCAAATGTGTTGACCTTTTGGCTGATCTCATCGAGCTCTGAAGAAGCGGGTGCCGCGGCCTTGAGTTTAGAAAGCTTCACGGCTTCATCGTAGGCCCGCCTGATTATTTGCTTCATCACCCCGGGGTACATCACTGTACGGGCTTGAAGGATTTCTCCAGTCTGAGGATTTTTCACACTAGGTCCATATCCCAGAAGTCCACTCGCAATGGGGTCTTCCACCATCACAATCATGGAGTATCTTAAATCACCCGATCTCACATTGGGCTGAGCTATGTCATACTGAAGGACCAGATCCACTTCTGCTTTTTTTAATGCAGCATTAAGTCTCTCAAACCCAAGCACTGTGGCCTCTAACAGGCCTTTGTTTTCAGGTTTCGCAAAGGCCGGGTCGAGATGGTATTTGATTGTTTTTCGATTCGGGTTCCAACGATTTAAATAGTATTTTTCAGTGCTTTGGGTGGGATTCAAAGTTGAGTCGATATCATGATCCGAGTTCTCAAAAAAGCCAAAGCTACCTTCCCAAGCACGACTGTATTCAATTTTTTCATAATCTTTTGAAGCAATACTATCGAGTTTAATTAAAGAGTGATGATTGATTTCATTGAACGAAAGATCTGTTAAATCATCAAAAGTGACACTCTGAGGACAACTGAGGTCTCCTTGGTAAGACTTTTCAATGACGATGTTGAGGGCCTCTGAGTCTAAGTCAAAATTAAGAACTTTTTCTCCTGTGTTTTTATAGCAGGGTCCTCCAAAGAGGTTCTCCAAAGCTTCAGGGATGGTATTCACATCGATAAACTTAAAGTTTTCTGGTTGAGGTTCAAAGTAACGCCTTTGTTTCCAGTCAATCTCTTGGTTGGTTTCCTCGATATTGGTGGTCTCACCAAAAGGGTCTCGGCTCTCACGGTAGTCCAAATGTTGGATAGGAATCCTAAAGACTGGCTTCGCATTAGCAATATTTTCCTCGAATCTTTTGTCTTTTTCGATTTGATAGGCGACAAGTTCTTTCTTCTCAAACTTCAATCGAACAAGCCTCTCTTGTCCCTGTATATGGGGTCGAGTTAAACGCGTTGTCCTGGAAACTTCTCCTGTTGATGGAACATAAAGGTATATAGCTGATTCATCAATGTGAGATTTTGATTGAACATCAAATTTAGGTACAAGTTTATGAAGCCTTTCTTCGGCACAACCAAAAATAAATACACTGGATATGAGTAAATAAATACTATTTTTCATCTCCCCCTCCTGGAAAATTAAAATATCATCATGATATCGTTTGTCTTAGTTTAACTAAGATCTAATAAAAATATGTTAAAGACACTGATGTGCTGGTATTACGCTCATCAAAAAAAGCAATATTACTTTCTCCCCCATCTGCGGACCTCAAACTTCCTCGATTGCCCAAAGCTAAGCTCACACTCAATTTGTCAGAGTGACTATAGGTCAAACTCTGACTATGTGAAAAATTGTTTCTATAATAACCGTGATAACTGCGCGAGACCTGAAGTCCAAAACTCCCAAGCAACTGAAATTTTTTCAAAAAAATATATCCAAGACTCACAGTTTGCCTCAAAGAGGCCTGAAGATTTGGGCGTCCAGTTTCTGAAACTCTGTAATAATGAAAGTTCAAAATTCCACGTGTCGCTCCTTGAACAAACAGGCTTGAGTTCAAAGACCAAATAGTAGTTAAGTTTCCTAAAATTCCACCCCTGTAACTTAATTGTTCAAAGTCGTAGGAGTGCGTGGGAAGTATTAAATGAAGACCCGGTCTCAAAGAAACACTGTCTCCAAGCTTCACACGATTGAAAACCGCACCCACTCTAAAATTAAGAAGATCTAGACGTTCGTCCCACTCAAGTCTTTTATAGGCTCCAGCGAGAGCTCGGATTTGTCCCCATGAGAATTTATAACTTGGTAGGATGCTGAGAGTCGCCCCACTAGAATCATCAATAGTGGTGAATTTTTGTAGATTGCTATCTAAGCTTAGATCAGCCA
>CALGWV010000029.1 GCA_937936325.1 uncultured Bdellovibrionales bacterium
TCTTTTTTTGTACGTCTTAGCTCGGCTTCTAGTTCCATAATTCGTGATGAATTTTGGCTTTGAGGTGAGTCTTTAGGTTCAGACCATGTTCTTAAAGTTTTTGGGGTGACTCCTAATTCAGCACTTGCTTTGGTCACTCCAGCTGAAGCTACCAGCTTTACAGCTTCAGTTCTGAACTCTTCCGTATATCGCTTTCTAGACATTTCTTCCTTCCTTTCTCCCTCACAATACATGGGGAATTAGGAACTTCAAATCTGTCTACTAAATTTGGGGAGGATCAGGTGAGAGAAAAGAGTATCACTACTACCACTGCTGTGATGCTAAGTACTTTCATAAAGAAAATAAGGTAAAGCAGGTTAATGTTTCTGAAAAAAGAATCACCGAGCAATTTGCAAATATCTTTGATGAGATTCACTTCACTGAAGACCTCACAAAGTCCGTGAGCAAGGCCCTAAAAGCTTCACATTTAAAAGCTCAAAAACTTCATAAAGAGAAGATGGGCATGTACAAAAATAGCCTTCAATCTTTAGAGGAAAAAGAAGACAGAATTTATGATGATCACTTAAAAGGTGTGCTCGATAGCGATGGTTACAAACGGCAATTTGATCGAGTGAGAAAAGAGCGTGATCATTACACAAACCTTTTAGCGGAGTCAGATGAGCTGATTTCTGATAAATTTTACGAAACTGCTGATAGGCTCTTAGAACTGACTAAACACTCGAAATCATTGTGGAAAGTGATGAATGAGGAAGAGCGTTCTGATTTGTTAAAAGAGGTTACTTCGAACCGGACCCTTGAGGGTGTAAGTGTTGGATATACTTTGAGAAAACCATTCGAAACTTTACGAAAAATCAAAAATTTAGGTACAATTGACGAATGGTGCGCCAGAGAGGACTTGAACCTCCACGTCCTTTCGAACACCAGCCCCTCAAGCTGGCCTGTCTACCAATTTCAGCACTGGCGCATGCATAAAATACATGATCAAAATTAGTTAAGAGGCTTTGCTTTGTCAATGAAGGCTCTTTGGTTTTACTTCTTTTTATTTTCAAATTGACTCTTTCGTCTTGGCCGGCATACTTCATAGAAATTAGTGTTAATAAACCTAAACCTATACCTATAATAGGACGCCTGATTATGAAGATTCATGAGTTAGATTATCCACTGCCCAAAGAGCGAATTGCCCTTCGCCCTGAGGAGCCTTGTCGGATTCTAACTCACACTTCAGCTGATGGCCCCATTGAAGCCTCTTGGGAGGAACTCTACTCTGAGTTTCAAAAAGGAGATGTCCTTGTTATCAATAAAACCAAGGTCATTCCGGCTCGCGTGCCGTTAGAAACAGGGGATATTCTTTTTTTAAAAGCTCTGGACTCTGTCACTTGGCAGGTGATGACGGGGGCAAAAAAAATGAATCTAGGGGGCCAGCGTCCTCTTCCAGGTGGTTTGCACTTTGAACTTTTAGAAAAGGGCCGCCCCCAGATTATAAAAACTTCGGAAGTCCTTGATAGCCAGTATTTTGAAACCTATGGTGAATTGGCCCTGCCTCCTTATATTCAAAAACTCCGCGCCCAAGAGCGTAACTTTGAAGAAGACAGCTTGTGGTACCAAACCGATTGGGCCGAAGACTTAGGAAGCCTCGCCGCCCCCACAGCCAGTTTACATTTTCGACAAACGCAAATGCAAAAAATTAAAGAGCGAGGGGTTCAAGTTGTTGAGATCACACTCCACGTAGGCTTGGGTACTTTTTTGCCCATTGATGTTGAGGATCTGTCTGATCATCAAATGCATAAAGAGTGGGTGCATATCTCTGATGAATCCAAGGTCGTATTAGATGAAGCTCATGAAAGTTCAGCGCGTATCTTCGCCTTGGGCACCACAGTGATGAGGTCATTAGAGGCTCTTCATCGAGGTCATCTTAAAAAAACAGATCAAGGCTTTAGCGGTGAAACAGATCTGTTTTTAAAACCTGGGGATGAGTTTCATTATGCGGATTGTCTTTTGACTAATTTCCATCAACCCAAATCCAGTTTGATTGCGTTGGTGATGGCGTTTGTGGGCCGCGATGTGGTTCGAGATTCTTATGCTTGGGCCATTGAAAATCAATTTCGTTTTTTAAGTTATGGAGATTTGTGTTTGTGGAAAAAAAACCAGTAGGACATTTTCATCTTGAGGCAGAGCAGGGACGCGCTCGTGCTGCTACTTTGCAAACCGCCCATGGCGCGATTCAAACTCCCATCTTTATGCCGGTGGGGACGAGAGCCACTGTTAAAAGCATGAGTCCATTGGATCTTACAACAATGGGCGCCCAGATTATTTTAGGAAATACCTACCACCTGCACCTTAGGCCCACATCTGAATTGATACGGGATATGGGGGGGCTTCATAAATTTATGAACTGGGATTTGCCCATTTTGACAGACAGTGGAGGCTTCCAGGTTTTCTCTCTAGCTTCATTGAGAAAAATCACTGACGAAGGGGTGGAGTTTAGAAGCCACATTGATGGCAGCCGCTGTTATATTAGTCCTGAGATCTCCATGGAAATTCAAATGAACTTGGGCTCTGATATTATTATGGCTTTTGATGAGTGCCCGCCACATCCATGCACAGCTGATGAGCTAAAAAAAGCTATGGACCGCACCTATGAATGGCTCAAGCGTTGTGATAAATCCATGACCCGTAAACAAAGTTTATTGTTTGGTATTGTTCAAGGAGGCTTAGACCAAAAAGCCCGCGAGTATAGCATTGAGCAGGTCACATCAGTGGATCTCCCGGGTTATGCTTTAGGGGGTTATAGTGTCGGTGAGCCCATTCACTTGATGCATGAAATGCTGCCTAATGTAGCACCGCTGCTTCCAAAAAATAAACCCAGATATTTGATGGGTGTAGGCAAGCCTCAAGATTTAATCCTCGCCATCGATGCCGGGGTGGATATGTTTGATTGTGTACTCCCCACGCGAGTGGCACGAAATGGCACCCTGTTTACAAGTGCTGGGCCAATTAGCATTAAAAAAAGAGAGTTTATTAAAGATAGCCGCCCTTTAGATGAAGACTGCAGCTGTTACACCTGTCAAAATTTTTCTATGGCCTACTTGAGGCACCTTTATACAACAGGGGAGCTTTTGGGATATAGGCTCAATACACTTCATAACCTGCACTTTTATGTGCAACTTATGAAAGAAGCACGAGAAGCAATATTAGAGCAAAGATGGGATAAGTTTAAATCTTCGCTAGTTTGGCTTTAAGAATTCAGTTTGATCCCATTATCTTCTGCTGGCTAAGAATTCTTGAGTCGGCGACAAACACCCCTGGTCTTGGATTTGAACCTGAGCCCCCTGGGCTTGTGACATCAGTGAATAACTTTATGCTGCATGACAATAAGAGCTATAAATCTTATTTCATTAGGGTTCTCTATTTTTAAATTTTGAGGTGAAACATGTTTATTCATTCCGCTTGGGCCGCTGAGGCTGCCGCCGCAGGACCCACTTTCCTAGAGCAACTTTTGCCCTTTGCGATTATATTTTTCGTGGTCTATTTTTTGGTCTTACGACCTCAAACTCGAAAAGCCAAAGAGCATCATGTATTTTTGTCTGCCCTAGAAAAGGGAGATAAGGTTTTGACCTCCAGTGGAATATTGGGGACCATCGAGGGTGTCACAGAAAAATTTGTAGATCTAAAGATAGCAGAAAACACTCGAGTGAAAATTTTAAAGCAACAAGTCAACGCAAAAGCAAACGAGGCCTAACGTGATATTTGAAAATCCGAGAACAAGATGGATGATTATTATTTTGACCCTGGTGACAGGTGTCCTTTGGATTCTTCCTAATTTTGTGAGCATATCAGAAGACTCGTTTTTGCCCCATCAAAAGATCACTAAGGGGTTAGACATTCAAGGTGGACTTCACCTTGTGATGAAGGCCAATCTTAAAAAGGTTTTAAGTGAAAGACTGACTCGCGTAGGTGGAGTTGTTAAAATCGATGTGAATGAGTCCGGAGAGAAAATCCAGTCCTTTACAGTAGATACCATGGAAGATGGCTATCCGGTTTTAAAAATTAAAACCACTGATTTTAAAGCTGTGGATGATCTAGTAAACAAAAATTATGGAGACACTCTCCAGCTCCTGAGCCAAGACGAGGCTGGTGCCAACTATGTTTATAATGATGTTAAAAAAACTGAGATCGGCAAACAGACTTTGGATCAAGCCATTGAAGTCTTAAGAAGTCGTATCGATGAATTCGGTGTGGCTGAACCCAATATTGCCTCTCAAGGTGAAGAGCGTATTTTAATTCAACTTCCAGGTTTAAAGGACACGGACCAGGCTAAAAAATTAATCAATCGTACAGCACGCCTACAGATGGCCATAGTTTCCAGTGATAAAACAGCTGCTGAGTTAGACGCTTTGGTGAAGTCGGCCGAGACTAAGGGTCAATTTAAATTAGGGTTGGATGCTGAAAGTTTAAGTTATGATGATTATGTTGAGCGTATCAATAAAGATTTAAAATCCGAGCTTCCACCATTAACTGAGCTTGTTTTTCAAAAACCTAGATCTGTAGAAAGCATCTATGTGGCAAAGGACCCTATTTTGATTAAGACAGACCAGCAAGTGGGGGGAGAGTTGATCTCAACAGCTTATGTAGGACGTGGTCAATTTAATGAACCTAAGATTAGTTTTGAGATGAGTGCTGAAGGCCGAAGTGCCTTTGGAAACCTCACAGGCTCTAATGTCGGAGAGCCTCTTTCAGTGGTCTTGGATAAAGTGGTTCAGCAGGTGGCTAATATTAGAGAGCGAATATCTTCAGCAGGACAAATTGATCCCGTCGGAGATACTCGTGAGCAGCAGTTTGAAGAGGCCACATTAATGTCCACAGTTTTAAGAGCCGGTGCCCTTCCTGTAAAACTAGAGCAATTAGAAGAGCGCACAGTAGGGCCAACGCTGGGTGCTGAAAGCATTCGAATGGGGGCCATAGCTGGATTAATTGGAACCCTTTTGGTTTTACTATTTATGATGGGCTACTACAAAACCCTAGGTGTGATAGCAAGTTGTGCTTTGGTGATTAATATATTGTTGATCTTAGCTATTTTATCTTCACTCGGAGCCACTTTAACACTTCCTGGAATAGCGGGGATTGTGCTGACAATAGGTATGGCCGTGGATGCCAATGTGATTATTTTTGAAAGGATTCGAGAGGAGCTCAATTTAGGAGCCGGAATCAAAGCTGCAGTAAGAAATGGTTTTGACCATGCCCTTTCAGCTATTTTAGATGCTAACATCACAACAGCCGTGGTCTGTTTAGTTCTTATGTATTATGGTTCTGGTCCAATTAGAGGCTTTGCAGTGACCTTGATTTGTGGACTGATCACATCCATGTTTACGGCCATCTTTTTCTCAAGAACTGTGATGGACTTTTTAGTACAACGTTTCAATCTTCAAAAACTGTAAGGGTATAATTCATGAAACAATCTACACAAACAAATTATGACTTTATTGGAAAATCAAAATTTTTTGGTCTTATTTCAGTAGGCTTAGTGGTGGCTTCCTTAGTATTATTGTACACTCGTGGTTTAAACTATGGAATTGATTTTGCCGGTGGAACTGAAATTCAAGTTCAGTTTGAAACCCAGCCGTCTGTTACGGATATTCGTGCCGCATTGAATGAGGCTGGGCTTAAAACAGCCACGGCCCAAAGCTTTGGTGAGAATGAGTTTTTGATTCGTATGGAAGGGGTTAAAGCCTCCAACGATGATGAGTCTAACAGGCTACTTACAGCAAAAATCAGTAACATCAAAGCGCTTCTAAACTCCAAGTTTGCCGACAATAAACCTACTCTTCGAAGAGTGGATACAGTTGGGCCACAAATTGGGGATGAGTTAAAGCGAAACGGCCTTCTGGCTGCTTTTTATAGTTTGCTTATTATTTTAATTTATGTGGGCTTGAGATTTGATTATAAATTTGCACCGGGTGCGGTACTTTGTCTATTCCACGATGCAATTATTACTCTTGGGATATTTTCGTTATTTCAACGTGAGGTGAATGTTCAAACCATGGCGGCTATTTTGACCATCATTGGTTACTCCCTCAATGATACCATTGTGAACTTTGATAGAATTCGTGAAAACCTGCCTAAGTATAAAAAATGGCTTCTTGGTGACGTGGTCAACCGATCGGTAAATGATGTGCTTTCAAGAACAGTTCTTACTTCTATAACAACGCTTATCGCCATTTTAGCCCTTTACTTTATTGGTATCGGAGTGATTAAAGAGTTGGCGTTCACATTAGGGATTGGGGTTGTTATTGGAACTTACTCTTCTATCTATGTGGCCTCTCCCTTGGTTTTATTCACAGAACGCATTTACAAAAAGTACTTTGAGTCTAAAACCAGTGTTTCTAACACCAAGGCTGTAGCCTAAAACCCCTTTTTGGTATAGACTTCTTTACAAACAGGGGTGGGGAGAAACAACGAAAAGCAACAAGATCTATGGCTTTAAAACCATAGGTTTTCAAGTCATGATGGCGTAAGTTGTCGTTTTAAAATAACTGAGCTCCTAGCATTAGAGCTCTTACTATGACTTTAGGATGTTTAAGTATCGAGCACGGAGTTCCCTCTCCCAATAGGACTTTTAAAATTTTTTTAAAAGTAATCATGGAAGATGAACTATGAATTATTTTGACAAGGCTCCAAAAGCCCTTATCAGAGCTTTTAAAAAGCAATATCCTGATTTACAGCCTCAAACCTTCAATCAATGGCTGACCCCTTCTTTATCTGACTTAAAAGACCCCTACCGACTCAGTGGGATGAAAAAATCAGTAGAACGAATTCATGAAGCTTACACCAAAGATGAAAAGATCTGCATTTACGGTGATTTCGATTTAGACGGATCTTCGGCGACGGCTCTTTTGTACGATGCTTTAAAACAGTTTGGTTTTAAGCATGTGGAGTATCTCCAAGCTCGTCGTCTTAAAGATGGTTACGGTTTTCATGCACATTTTGTAACTGATCTCCACGAAAGAGATGTCAGTTTGATCATCTCAGTGGATGTGGGCATCAATGCTTTTGATGCTGTTAATCGTGCTAACGAACTCGGTGTTGATGTGATTATCACAGATCATCATTTGCCAGATACGACTTTGCCTGATGCCTTTGCTATTATTAATCCGAATTCCGGAGTTTGTGAGTCTGGGATGGGTCAGCTTTGTGGAGCGGGTGTCGCTTTTTATCTCAGCTTAGGGATTTTAAAGACCTGGAAGCTTTTAAATTATAAAGTCGATTTTAACCCAAAAGAACTTCTAGATTTATTTATTATAGGAACGCTGACTGATTTGGTTCCACTCATTGACGAAAACCGAACTCTTGTAAAACACGGGCTGAAGATTTTTGAGCGCACCCAGCGCCCAGGGCTTAAAGCCTTAAAGGCTGCGCTCAAGCTTAACAAAAGTCCACTGTCTTCTAGTGATATTGCTATACGTTTGGCTCCAAAACTCAATGCACTCTCTAGATTAGATACAGATATCAAACCTATCGATATTATGCTTTGTGATGATCGTCATATTGCAAAAGATCTTGTAGACCGTGTCCTGGATTTTAATGGAGAGCGCATAAAGCTTCAAAGAGCCGCGGAAATTCAAGCTTTTGAGATGGCATTTGAGCATGATGACGACTTTCACTTAATTTGTTCTGAAGAGTTCCATAAAGGTGTGATTGGACTGATTGCCACATCTTTAGCTCAGCGCACGGAGCTGCCGAGTTTTGTAGGTTCTATTAAAGCTGGTGTGATTTCAGGCAGTGCTCGTCTTCCTAAGCTGAGTCAATATAACCTAGTGGATATGATGTCCCAGTGTGGGGCTTTGAGTCAAAGCGGGGGGCATAGTCAGGCTGCCGGCTTTAGCCTTGAGCTCAAAAATTTGGAACTTTTTAGAGAGCAATTGAAAAAAGCTATCCCTCAAAGCACTGAGATTTTAAAGCCAGATATCAAAACTTTAATACATACGACGGCCAAACTCAGTGAGTTGGATGAAAACTACCTCAAATGGTGCGATAGATTAGAGCCTTTTGGTGTGGGTTTTGAGCTCCCAGTTTATTTGATTGAAGATGTTCAAATTTCTGGATTTAAAGAATTAAAAGGCGGGCACTTAAGGCTGAACCTTCAACAAAATAGTCATGTCTCCAATGGGATTTGGTTTGGCCCCAGAATTTCACCCGGGGAGCTTGATAAGATTTTAAATAAAAATTCTGAAACAAGTTTTAATATTGCACTCAGGCCCGAATGGAATGATTTTGCTGGGGTCCGAAGAGTTCAAATGATGGTGCAAGATCTTGAAATCCTTGATCAAAAATAATACTCATGATGGTGAAAGAGGTATTGTGGTTTTGGTTCAACTTGGTTCATGGAGCTAATATTAGCAAGAGTTATTTTTCTCAATCGCCAAATTCTACTAGGGGCTGTGGAAGATTCGTTT
>CALGWV010000030.1 GCA_937936325.1 uncultured Bdellovibrionales bacterium
GTACAGGTGAGTACGATTCAAGAGAAAATTTCTGCGCTAGACACTGCTGAAGCACGTTTGATGGGTTTTTCCTCGCCACTTATCCGCGAATCTGGGTATCAGTGAACTTAGAGGAATAGACCTATGCTTTATTAAAATACATAGTTTATTTCTTGTATATTTTGCTCTACTCAACATAGACTAAGAGTATGGGTTACAAGTTTTTTTCTATTTTTATTCTTTCTCTCCTCATTATAAACTTTTCTTTTAGTCTTGAAATAACTAAAATTACAGTCTCAGGTAATACAAAAACAAAATCTTATGTTCTAATTAATGAACTGAGGTTGAAACTCCCCACAAAAATAAAAAAATCAGAGCTCGCTGAAAGAGTTTCTTTAATAAGAAATACCAACTTATTCTCTAAAGTTTCCCATAGAGTCAAAAATAAAACCCTGGAAGTTAAAGTCAAAGAACGCTGGACAACTATTCCAATCTTGAAGTTTTCTAATGGAGGTGGAGTTTCTCAACTCACTCTAGGAGTGTATGATCCGAATGTATTAGGCCATTATATTGAGACAGGGCTACAGTACGAACGCTTAGGTTCCACTAATTCAGGTGTGGCTTGGTTCAAAAACCCTAGGCTCATCGGAACAACTATGGGTTTAGATACACAATTTTGGTACACAAATAGAATCAGAACACTTTTTGTACAAAATGAAATCAAACCCGAAATTTCGACCGGTTATTTACAAACTAGTCAAAAATTATTTACTGAGTTGAATTATGAATTTATAAAATCCAAGATCAAAACACAGTTTTTTTATCAGTATCTCTCAGATCAGTTTAGTAGTGATTTAGTCTCAGATGAGGTAAAACAGATACTCACTGTTGCAGGATTACCACCGAAAACTCAATTTCATCATATAGGTTTAGGTTTAGAGTACGGTCGAATCTATTATGACAATCAACTCGTAGATGGACAGCTCATCTTCATCAAAACATCTGCAGCTTTATCGGCAGACTCCATGGTCAACTCTTTTGTACAAGTGGATATGGGCTTAAATTACTATCGGACAATAGATCGAAAGTTCACATTTGCTCAAAGAATTTTGCTAGGTTTAAACTCTACAGATCTCATTCACTATAAATACTATGCTGGAGGACTAGATCGAGTCAGAGGCTTTTCAGACAATCGTTTTTCTGGTCGTGCTCTGGCTTTAAGCAACTCAGAGCTTAGATATGCATTTTTGGAGCATCCCTGGGTCGTACTACAAGCCGTGGGTTTTGCTGATTATATTTCCACTTCAGAAAAGGCGAGTGCTCTGTTCCAGAGTAATGCTGTAGGTGTAGGCTTAGGGCTTCGCTTTTTTCTTCCTAAAGTTTATAGATTTGTACTTAGGTTTGATTATGCTGTGCCATTAATCAAAGATGATGACCTTAACTTTAGTTTTGGAGTTCAACAGTTTTTCTAAGATTAAAATAATTTACAATTAACTCTTCTGCTTTTTTTTGAGGCCAAATTTTAAGTCTTGATAGATCCATCGATAGAGACTTCAGATCTAATGCTTTAGGATAGATCTTGTTCCGGAGATAAACCTCTAAGACTTGAAACTCCAAATCCAACAGCCCTCCTTCTTTATATTTAAGATTCT
Organism: uncultured Bdellovibrionales bacterium; assembly: GCA_937936325.1. Lineage (GTDB taxonomy): Bacteria > Bdellovibrionota > Bdellovibrionia > Bdellovibrionales > UBA1609 > CALGWV01. Next base: position 1,632 of record CALGWV010000030.1, read on the forward strand.
TTGGATTCTCTACCAACAGTTTACTTTTTATCTCAGCCAAACTTTTCCAATCCCCTTCTGAAATAGGGGCTTCCATAACTGGAAGCTTTAGAATTGTGTCTCCCCCTATATTTCTGGCCTTAATATAGGCTTGTCTCTGCCAGAGTGGCGCTGATTCTTTTATAAAATCCTGAAAAGCGCCCCACTCTGTCAAAACCGGACCAAATGAAGATTGTGGGGAAAGTCGGGTATCCACATGATAAAGTGGTCCGAAGACACTTTGGTAGCCTAAAGCTTGAAGAAATTTCCTTGCTGATTTTATATTTTTTGATTTATTTTTTTGTCCATCATGAGTAAAGATAAAATCTAAATCTGATTCTCTTCCCATTTCTTTTGAAGCCCAAGACCCAAAGGCAACTACCTTTAAATCTATCTCGTAAAACTGTAACACCGATTTAACAATCACATCACAGGTTTCTGATAAAGCCCTAAGGTAAGTCGATACTGATTCCCCGTTGAGCAAATGAGACAGGGCCACTAAAAGATTTAAAACTTTATAGTCCGCCAAGGAAGCTAAAAAATTCTCTTCCTTCCTGAAGTCAATTTCTATTTTTCGTGAGAAAAATAGATCAAAATAATCCATTTTAGAAAATAATTTTTGAACTAAATATGGCTGGTGGACAAATAGACTCACCAGGTGTTTAAAGGACTTTGGGTGCTGCAAGCAGAGTTTAAAATAATGCGAATGGAGTAAAAGTTTAGACTTCAAACTCTCCAAGCTCTCAATTTGATCAGTGTTTAAGCTTGAAGACTGAAACTCTTCGGGCAGTGTTTCCATGAGTTCATCTTGATTTTTATAAAATTTTTTAATCTTATATTTTTCAAAAAAACCCTGAAACAAAACTGAATTTCTTTCTAAGATTTCTTTTACAAGAGCATAGTTTTTCTCGTCTGATGCAATGTCATATTGAGTGAGATCATCTAAGCTATGGAGTTGATTCTCAATTCTTCGAAGAACCCAATAATGCTCTTCCAACTCATTAATGAGTTCAGGCTCTACAACTTCACTTCTACGAAGAGCCTCAAATATCGACAAGAAAGACGGATCTCGCAAGCTTGGTATACGCCCCCCAAATAAAACCTGAAGAGCACAAATTACCAATTCAACAGTTCTAACTCCTCCAAAATCTAGCTTAAAATTAAGGCTGTTATCTTGTCTACTCTTACAGTTTTCTAAGTTTATTTTTTCAAGAATAAGTTTTGTATTTTGAAGAGTATCAGCACTGGCATATTTAGAAAAACAAAATTTATTTATTATTTTGAAGTACTTTAATTTGAGCTCTTCAGAGCCACAAACAAATCGAGATCTTGAATAGGCCAACTTCACCCATGGGTCTTCATTATGGTTCGACCACAAATAATGCTTCACGGAATCCAACTCAGTGATAACAGGCCCTGAAGCTCCACCAGGGCGCAGGTCTAAGTCTACCCGAACTATAAAACCTTCCTGTGTGACTTCAGATAGAACGTGAATAAAACGTCGAACTAATTTCAAATTTTCAGAATTAAAATCTCCAACGACTATGACATCGATGTCAGAACTTAAATTTAAAACAGAGGCGCCCCATTTGCCTAGCGCAATAAAACAGAGGTTTCTATCAGTCCCGACTACCTCATTCCAAATTTTTTTAACAATTTGATCAACTGCTTGCGTCCAATAGTGAGTTATCCCCAAAGGAGTCTCAAGCTCATTGAGACTCAGCATTGCAGCCCTGAGCCAGTGTTTATGCCTTTCCAACTTGATACTGCTTATGGTTTTTTTATTTTTTATGAATTCAAAATATCTTAAGCAAGCTTTCGATTTTATCTTTAATTTTTGTAGCTCTTCTAAGGGATATTTTTTTTCTAAATCAGAAAGTAACTCTGACGCCATATTATTTAAAGTACGGCGACCACCTCACCGCATCGTAGTTAAAAGAATCTGAAGTGACTTTCTTTAATTTACTAGAATAAATATCTGAAATATAAACCTGTTTTTTTCCATCAGGTCCACATACAAAGGCCAGATACTTTCCGTCAGGTGAGAAACTGGGGCTCTCACAGCCTGTTTTAGAACCTAGCTGTCTATGTGCTGAAGATACGTTCACTAAACTAGATGTAGACACGTCCATGAGGTAAATATTAAACACTTTTTGAAGTTGCCCTGCAAAAGCATAAGTCTTTGAGATCGGAGACCAAACAGGCTCGGAGTTATATTGCCCTGCAAATGTCAGTCTTTTTGCAGCCCCACCGCTATAAGGTATTTCATAAACCATAGTTTTTGAATCTGCTCGATCTGAGGAAAACAATATACGATCCCCACCTGGCGACACATGAGGTTCCACATTTATGGCTCCGTAAGGGCCCTTTGTTAAGCGCCTTAACACTTGCCCCCTAAGTGATATTTCATATAAATCTGGGCTTCCGTCTTTAGACAAAGTGAGAATAATTTTATCCCCCTTAGGATTAAAGCTGGCACCGGAATTTGTCCCAAATCTATATGATAATAAAAATCTTTTTTTAATTTTTCTATCATATAAAAATAAATTCAAATTTCTACTTTTTGGCCCAAGCTTAGGGTGAGGAGTGTAAGCTGAGTAGGTCATATAGCGCCCACCTGGAGACCAGGCCGGTGATACAGCCAAGCTATTATGAAAGCTGCGACGCTTAACCTGACTGCCGTCCCAATGCATTGTGAAAATCTCTTTGGATTTTCCTAATTTTTTATTACTGACAACCAAGAGCTCTGTTTGAAATATGGATCTCTTCCCGGTGTAGAGTTGATGCATATCATCTGTAGCTTCTCCTGCTTTTCTCAAAGGCCATTCTAAAAAATATTTTTTACTAAACTTAGACATTCCATCTGCACGAGTTATCTTTAGTGAAGTTGATTTTTGAACTAAATCGCATGTGACTTCAATTTCGTCACTTCCTGCCATATGCCCAGAAATTTCAATATCTATAGAAAAATCTAAATTAGACTTTAAATTTGAATAAAAACGCTCACAAGAAAGCTTAGTTTGACTCCCACCTAAGTTTTCGTACTTTAATGGAGCCAAAAAAATTTTATAAGATTTCAAAGAAGCCTTCCCCACTTCTACCTGAAGAGGGGAGGCTTGTGTCATCAAACCAGAGGTTAAAGTGACCACAAAAAATATCATTTT
>CALGWV010000031.1 GCA_937936325.1 uncultured Bdellovibrionales bacterium
GCCCTATTAGGAACTGGGGTGCTCTCGATCTTTATCTCAAGTGTGGCCGGGCAACTGGTGTGTTTAGCACTGCTTCTTTTTCTAATCTTTGTACTCTTTGAAAAATTTGTTAAAAAATCTAAAGTGGGATCAGGTTACAGGAGCAATATTGATGGTTTGATGAACTACACCACCGTTCTGACAGCGGATCTTCCTAAGATGGGGGCTAAACGCATTAAAATTTATGGAGACTCTTGGACCGTGAAACCCACCTCACCGAATACCGTGTTTTTAAAAGGGGACCGCATTAAAGTGGTTGAGGTTTCAGGCAATCAATTAATCATAGAAAAAGTGAATACGTAGAATCTGAAAGTAAATTAATAATTAAGGAGAGTACTTTATGGGAATCAGTATGTTTTTAGCAATAAGTATTGTTTTTGTGGCTTTGATCCTCGTGGTTAAAGGTGTCCGAGTGATTAAACAAAGTGAATGTATGGTCATTGAGCGTTTAGGCTCTTATCGAACCACCCTTCATAATGGGCTCAACTTTGTCATTCCTTTTGTGGATCAGGCTCGACCCATTTATTGGGTTTTAGGAGGAGTTTCCTTCCCTACTTCACGAATCGACTTAAGAGAGACCGTCTTAGATATCCCAGAGCAAAGTGTGATTACAAAAGATAATGTGTCCATCAGTATTGATGCTTTGATGTACATCCAGATTACGGATCCCACCAAAGCCACTTATGAGATTTCAAATTTGCCAGTAGCCGTAACTCAGCTTTCTCAAACCTCACTCAGAAATGTTATTGGTGAAATGGACCTCGATGAAACACTCGCCTCAAGAGACATCATCAACACCAAGCTCAAAATGATTTTGGATGAAGCCACAGACAAATGGGGCACAAAAGTAAACCGTGTGGAGCTTAGAAACATCACTCCTCCTAAAGACATTCAGCATGCCATGGAAAAACAAATGCAAGCCGAGCGTGAAAGACGTGCCAAAGTCCTCGAGGCCGAAGGTGATAAACAAGCTCGTATCGCTAGATCTGAAGGTCAAAAGTTAGAAAAAATTAACTTAGCCGACGGTGACAGAGAAAGCCGCGTGAGAGAAGCCAACGGTGAAGCCGCTGCCATTGAAAAAGTGGCCACAGCCAAAAAAATGGCTATTCAAGCTATCACAGACGTAGTTGGCGATAGCAAACTCGCCACCCAGTACCTTGTGGCCAATAGCTATATTGACGCTATGGAAAGGTTTGTGAGCAAGCCTGGAGATAAGGTCTATATCCCTTATGAGTCTAGCACTGTGTTAAGTAGCCTGGGTGGGATTAAGGAGATCTTAGGCAAATAGATTTAATTTTTTCTAAATAATAAAAGTCCAAATTTCAGATTTGGGCTTTTTTTTTGCTTTCATTCTAGGGGCTGTGGAAGATTCGTTTATCCACTACAAAAAACATCTTAAGTCGAAACCAAAGTGGGCAACTGAGAAAGTGACACTCGACTGAGTCATAACTAGAGCCTTCATTTCATTTTCTCAGTTCGCCATCTACTTTTCGTGAGCTACTTTTCTCATTTGGAAAAACAAATCTTCCACAACCCCTACTCAACTTTAAGTCAGAGCTTTAGTGAAAGTCTGATAAAAAAATGTACAAGTGGTTTGTACACATTCATATCCCTGGATCTGGGCACTTAGCTTTTAGAATGTTTATACGTGACACAACACTTAAGGGCAGAGTCATACTTCTGCGCCAAGCTCAATCAGCTTTGGAAACATTGATTGACGATGGCCTCTTGCTCTTGCTTGTGCACCGATGGTGAACCTGTGGCTGGGCTGGCTCTTTCAGTACGGCCAGCATAAAACAACTCGAAGCTCTCTTCTTTCTCATCTGAGATTTCAGTTAAGAGGTCATTGAGCTTTGGTGCTATATAAGTATAAGCTCCCATGTTTTGAGGCTCTTCTTGAGCCCAGACGAACTCCCCGGCATTAGGGTAAGACTTCAGCACGTCTTTAAGAACAGCCTTCGCTAAAGGATATAGCTGCTCCACACGAACCAGTGCGACAGTCTTAATCTCAGAGTCTTCTTGCTTTTTTAGTAAGTCATAATAGATCTTGCCACTACATAAAACGATACGCTGAACTTTTGCCTTATCTTGTTTAGCATCATCAATGACGCTTTTAAAGTAGCCCTCTGTAAAGTCACTCACTTTTGACACTACTTGTGAATGTCTCAAAAGTGACTTTGGAGTCATAACGATCAGAGGTTTTCTAAAGTTGCGCTTCATTTGCCGACGGATCATGTGAAAGAACTGCGCGGGAGTGCTAGGATTGCAGACCTGCATATTAGTTTGAGCACAAAGTGTGAGAAACCTCTCTAGCCTTGCACTGGAATGCTCAGGACCTTGCCCCTCATAACCGTGAGGTAAAAGCAGAACCAGTCCATTCATCTGAAACCATTTGGATTCTCCGCTGGATAAAAACTGATCAATGATAATCTGTGCCCCGTTAGCAAAATCACCAAACTGAGCTTCCCAAATTGTTAAAAAACTCGGGTCGGATATGGCGTTTCCGTACTCAAAACCCAGAACTGCCATCTCTGACAAGGGGCTGTTATAAACACAAAATTCATTATTAGATTTAATGAGATTTTTTAAAGGTGTGATTTTCTCTGCTGTTCTAGAATCAAAGTACGAGCTATGCCTGTGGGAAAAAGTCCCACGAATACAGTCTTGCCCGGAGATTCGAATCGACGTCCCCTCTTGGAGCAAACTTCCGTAAGCCAAAAGCTCACCTAATCCCCAATCAATTCGGTCTTCATCCCACATGCTTTTACGCTGGCCAATGAGTTTTTGAATCTTACGGTGGATCTCCCCATCCTTAGGAACTTCAGTTAGAACTTGAGCCACCTTAGATAATTCTGTTTGGGCAACATGGGTCTCTACTGGTTCATCAAAGTCACTCAGGTGACCTTTTTTATAATCCTTCCAGGCTCCTACAAATGGATTAGGTTGGTTTTCTGGAGGGTTTTTACGAACCTGATCCAAGATGCCTTGAAGGTTTGTGAGCTTTTTATCAAAAAACTCTTTGGCTTCTTTTTGAGAAATTACTTTTTTTTCATCAAGCTGCTTTGAGTAATGAGCATGAAGTGTCGGGTGTTTTTTAATTACGCTGTACATATGAGGTTGAGTAAAAGCGGGCTCATCCCCCTCGTTATGGCCATACCGACGATAGCCTGAAAGTTCGATCATTATATCTTGACCAAACTTTTGACGAAACCTCAAAGCCATATCCATCGCTCGCACACTGGCTTCCACATCATCTGCGTTGACAATAATAACCGGGGCCTTAATGGTTTTTGCAATATCTGAGCAATAGACTGTTGAGCGAGCATCATCAGGATTAGTCGTAAATCCAATTTGATTGTTTAAAATAATATGAAGACTTCCCCCGACGCTATAACCTGGAAGTTGGGAGAGTTGAAAGTTCTCACTCACTACGCCTTGGCCAATCACTGCAGCATCTCCGTGGATCAAAACAGGGATGACTTTTTTTCGAAGCTCCGTATCTTGCCGACGTCTCTGGCTGGCTCTCACCATCCCACAAACAACAGGGCTTACGGCTTCAAGGTGGCTTGGATTAAAAGCCAAAGACACATGACACGTCCCGTGGTCATAGTGCTTATCCGTTACAAAACCAAGATGGTATTTCACATCCGCATCGTAGTCTTCAGAAGCCCCCATTTTGCCGTCAAATTCAGCAAAAATATTTTCTAGATTTTTACTCATAAAGTTGGCCAATACATTGATGCGGCCACGATGGGCCATACCAATGGCTATCTCCTCAGCTCCCAACTTAATCGATTCAGAAGACAAATGCTCCAACATAGGGATTAAAGCATCACAACCTTCAATGGAAAACCTTTTTGTTCCCACATAACGAGTATGGATGAATTTTTCAAGACTTTCAGTGCGAGCCACTTGGCTGAGTATTGCTTTTTGCTGTTCAGGCTTTAAGTTGAACTCTGAGTTTTCCATTTCAGTGATAAACCACTGACGCACTTCTGGCTCACAAGCTGCCACCTGGACAGTGAGAGTACCACAATAGTTGTCTTCGAGTTTTTCAATCAGTTCTTTGAGAGTTCGAGAACCCGCCCCCCCAAAATCTACTGACGAATTAAGATCAGACTCACTCAGTCCATAACGCTCTGGCGATAACACGTCTGCGTTTCTTTTTTTAATCCCAAGGGGGTCAATTTGAGCCTTAAGATGTCCATAATCACGGTAAGCCTGAAGCAATTGGAAGGCTCCCAACGAGAGACTTTGCTCTGAAGGAGTTGATGAAGTTGAAGACTCAGACTTTGATGAGCCCAAATGTTTGGCAAATTCAAGACCTTCAAAAAATTTTTGCCACTCAGCACTTAAGCTCTCTGGCTCTGTCCTGTAGGTCTCCCAAAGAGATTCGACATATTCCATATTCGGTCTGTTTAAATAACTATAGGTTTTTTCCATGGGATCCTTCATCTCTCTAATTTGGCTTTGCCTCTATCTTATCTCTAAACCAGAGACAGTGACCAGTTCTGTCGCAAATATTAATATGAATATTTTCCACCTGAATGGTTGAAAGTCAGAATACTTTTAACCCAGATTCGCGGATAAGCGGTGAGGGAAAACTCATCAAACGTGCTTCAGCAGTGTCTAGCGCAGAAATTTTCTCGTGAATCGTACTCACCTGTACACGGTGAAAAGAGAACATTTTGAGCACGACGCTGAGGGAGGGCGTTTCATGGGTTTTTACCGCCGCATATCCGCGGATCTGGGTTTTAAGTACCTTAACAAAGAAATTATAAGGCTTTTGTAGTTTTTAATAAAGATTATTAGGGGCTGTGGAAGATTCATCTGTCTAAACGAGAAAAGCAGCTCACGAGAAAGTAGACTTGAGATGTTTTTTTGCAGTAGACAAACGAATCTTCCATAGCCACTATAAGGCCAATATTGAAAAGCTATCCATAGATAATAATCTGAAGACACTATTGAAAGTAACTTAAAGGTCTAAAAGTGTAGGCCTGTGCAAGACGGCCCAACTCTCCATCAACTGAAGGGTCATCATTAAGAATATCTTTAAGTTCATTTAGAAAAAAACCATAAGCTTCAACTCTTTTAGATAGTTCAGCTTTGGCCTTTGAGATTTTTTTCGAACTTACAGGGGGTGCTTCAGCTTGAAGTCTTCGAACTTTTAACTGAGCTTTCTCGATATACACCCCATGTGCTAAGGCCCTATCATGTATAAGCTTTAAAAATTCAGCAGGAGCAGATTCATATTTTAAAGTATATAAAAATCTCAACAAACCTGGTTGAGTGTCAAACTGAGATATATAAAAACTCTTCTCCGGATCAAACCTAAGTGCTAATTTTTCTCTCATTATCTCGCGCTTGTCCGAAGTAGGGCCGTAAGGACTTTCATCAATTTTTTTTAATAGTGGTAGTATCCAAGTATTGTTCCGATCATACTCAAGAAAAAAATCATGTAACTCGGGTTTGGTAAAATTTGAACGCTCCATTGTCAAAGCTCGAGCCAAAAAATGCGCTGGCAGATTATTAAAATGAGACCTCTGAAAAGCATATGGATCTAAGGTCCTCCTTGCTCTTTCATAGGTTAACTTAAGGATTTGATAAAAATGTTTCTCATAGACTGGTAACACGTAGTTAGCTTCTGCGCTATCAGAAATAGCAGCAAATACTTTTTCAAAGTAATCATTCATATGAGCTATTGAAAAGTCAAAGTTGCGAAAATAAAGCTCGGCCAAGCGTGCTCTTTGACTTGAGATTGCATTTTCATCTAAGCCGTCGGTTCGCATAGACTCCCCAAATAGGGAGAAAACTACAGTTCCATTAGGGGAGGTTACATCCCCAGTAAAAGGATTCACAGCTTGAGCTACTACAGCAAAATCTGTGCTTGCTGCCAATTTTGCCATAAAATACTCTGCCGACTCATCAGGTCTCGCCTGCTTAACAAAATACCTTTGACAGGCAGTTTCAACTTGAGAAATATCTAGAACGTTTGCAAAAGATATAGAGGTAAAAAATAAAATTGAAATGAGCAATGATTTTTTCATAAGTATCCAGTGTGAGTTTTTGATCATATATGTTGGTAATAAATAATAAAATTAAATTGTAAAATTAACAGCTCCAAGTGGAATCAGCAATCTCGAATGTAAATTTAACTCATGAGCATTTTCGGTCCGGATAAAAGCATAATGCCAGACAAGCTTAAACATTTTTTATTTTTAGTTCATAAATGGTTAGAGCTCGTTTTAGACGTTTAACTTTTTTTAAAGCTCTTGATATCGACTGTCGACTTCTTCTCCTTGCAATCAGCCTCTGATGCTCTGAGATTGCCACCTTAAGTTGAGCCTGATGTTCTCTCAAGGCTGTAGTGACAACCTCATCAAATTGAGCTTTATCTTCAACTAACACATTCTTAAATAAGAAACCAAGCAGATCTGGCTCTTGCAAAAGATGCACTAATTGAAATTTTTTATTAATACCGAATTGACTCTCCAAATCCTTGAAAGTGAGTTGAGAATAAGGACTTTCAATAACCCCCATAGCAAAGGGCAAAGACCATTGTCCGATCTTGAAAAAATTCAAATCAAAATAGCGCTTTTCAAACACATGAGAAAGTCGTTGCTGGCTTCTCATGTCCAAAGTTTTGGCCACAAAATGAGCTTTGAGTCTATAAAAGTGAGAGCTTCTAAATGGCTCATCTTCCATTTTTTTTCTTGCCACTTCCATTGCAGCATCAATTGTTTTAAAAAATAAAGAATTTTTCATTGGCAGAGCTGAATAGTCAGCTATAAGTTGAGCCTGAAAAAACTTGCGCATAAAATCGTGGATATGTGCCTCATTAGAAACATCAAAACCATAAAAATAAAGAAAGCTGAAGAGCTCCCTTTGACGTAATCCAAGTTTGGAACCTATGCTTTCCAGTCTAATTTGCTCATCCAAGGAGTACAGAGACATGCGGGAAGTTGCAAACACATGTGCCATAAATGGGTCTACAGCATCTATTTTGGGGGTTATGGAGGTGTTTTTTCCATACTCAAGTCCTTTTGACAAAATGCCATTTACAACATTTTTTAATTCAGGAACAGGAACAAATGAACCTAAAAAGAACTCTTCACATCTGAACGCTGGACCCTCTGGTTGACCAGAGGAGAAAGCAATGTTCGAAAGGCAAAATAAAAAAGTAATAAGTAGAGTTTTCATATTTTAGTCACATTATAGAAGTTCTTATTAAAATACAATTTAGTCCTAGTTAAAAATCTTGAATCTGATGAAAGTTATCAAGTTTAGTGCTGTCTATGAATTCCCACCAAACTTTATATTTAATCTATTTGATAAGACGTGAGCTCTTCCATGGAAAATAGTCCTTTTTTTATGAGATCACCTAATTGATATAAAGTCATTTTCAGCTGAGATTCTTTGGAGTCGAGTTTTTTCTTAACTCTTAAAAATCTTGGATCATCTGAATCAAGCTGGTCAGAGGCCATCTGCTGTAATTTTTCACTAATTCTTGCAATTTGCTCTCTATGCCTTTGAATCACAAATAGGATATCATCAAAAAATGCAGACTTATCTCCTTCATGAATTGTCTCAAATAAAAACTCAAGAAGCTCAGCCTCTCCCAAAACTTGGTCTAAATAAAAGCTTTCACCTTGGCGGTACTGAAGCCTCAATCTGTTAATATCACCTCTAAAATATTGACTCTCGCTTATTTTTCTAATTCTCTTAAGATTCCAAACTGAAATTGAACTCAACTTTAAAAATTTTTTTCTATGATAGGGAGTTATATCCTGAGGACTGAGCTCAAAAGTAGCGGCCATAGTATCAGCTATAAGATGAGTGAGGCGAGGTTTAGCAATAAATCCGGCTAAATGTAATTCCTTCTCCCTACGAATGGCAAAATTCATAGCTTGAACATAAAGGCCTGGCTTAGGTTTATGAGCCAGACGATTTTCATCATTGACTCTTCCAAGATGATGAACCAAGTGTGATGGATTTCCTGGGTCAAAGTTCATAAAGTATAAGTAAGCCATACTTTTAGCCAAACTGTATTGATCTGCATTGGTCAAATTATATTGATCTGTAGCCGTTTTTAACGAAAGCGCTATGTCTCTAGCTTTAGGATTAAAAATACGTTTATTAATGGGGTCGACGTTAGGTATAAAATCAATGCTTCCATCTTGGAGGCCCAGGATAATGACCTTCAAGTCTGGGGTGATGGCTGGTGAATTTGAAAATAATATATTGCAATCTAAAATTTCAGGCTCAATAGACAATGTAGAATCATTAGCCGCAAACAAAAACTGTGAGCAAAATAAAATTAAAATAATTAAATTTAATTTATACATTTAAAAGTTCCTTTAATGTTTCAGGCTGATGTAGAAAAAGCCAAACTTCTATCGTCCACATCATAAATTGCAACTTGAAAAGGCTTTACAGCATCCCACGAAGGAACTTCACCAGACAATATGTTTTCGACAACGATTAAGGCTTTCCCCTCGGGTTCAACTAAAAAATAACCACGACATTCAGTTGTTGGTAATAAATCTGCAGGATTATTTGCAAACTGGTGCCACGGCGACAAGGTCAGCATTAAGAGTATAAAAATATTTTTCATAGGCCTGAGAGCCTATATAATGAACCCCAGTTTTGCAATGCTAAATTATACAGGACAATAAGCTCATCAACGCTTCATTAAAGCATGGGGGATTAGATCTTTATTTTGGGCTTTCCGAAACGCTTGCTGAGTCTGGATTTTTTAGGTGGTGCAGGTGTTGGGGCCTGCCTGGAGCCTTTGCCTCCTCCCATAAGGCCTCCCAGCCCACCGCCTCCATTCATCATTTGGGCCATCATGGTTTGGGCTTGCTCAAACTGTTTGATGAATTTATTCACCTTTTGAATGTCTTGGCCAGAACCTTTGGCAATTCTGATTTTTCTAGAGCCATTGAGGATCTTATGATCAGCACGTTCCTGCTTGGTCATGGAGCCGATCATAGCTTCAATCTTTTTCATTTCGTCTTCTGGTAGGGCCTGGTCTTTCATTTGCTTCATGGCTTGGCCCATTCCTGGGAGCATGCCCATGAGGCTGGATATTCCTCCCATTTTCTTCATCATGTGGAGCTGTTTGAGAAAATCCTCAACAGTGAACTTATTTTTAGCCATTTTTTCTGCGGCTTTTTTGGCTTCATCTTCATCAAAAACCTCCTGGGCTTTTTCAACAAGACTGACCACATCTCCTCGGTCTAAAATACGGGAAGCCAGGCGATCCGGGTGAAAGACTTCTAAGGCTGTGAGTTTTTCACCCACACCCATGAGTTTTATAGGGACACCCACTGAGTGGCGAATACTTAAGGCCGCACCACCTCGAGCGTCCCCGTCCATCTTTGTCATCACAAGACCTGTGAGCTCCAAATCTTGGTGAAAACCCTGGGCTACATTCACAGACTGCTGCCCTAACATGGCATCGGCCACAAGTAAGACTTCAGAGGGTTTGGCTATTTGTTTTAAATCTTTAAGCTCTCCCATGAGAGCCTCATCAATTTGCAACCTTCCGGCAGTATCCAAAATCATCACATCATAATTGTTATCTTTTGCCCACTGAGTGGCCTCTTTTAGAATATCTGGAGGGGAAGACTCAGCAGAAGATCCAAAACAGGGAACTCCAATTTGAGCCCCCAAAGTTTGAAGCTGATCTATGGCTGCTGGACGATAGACATCCAAAGGGACAAGACAGGGTTTGCGTTTGAGCTTTTTTCTTAAGTGCAGAGCCAGTTTTCCACAAGTTGTGGTTTTCCCCACACCCTGGAGCCCGACAAGCATCACTGAAGATAAACCTGAAGTGAGATTCAACTCTCCTGTGCCCCCACCTAAAATGTCGACAAGTTCATCAAAAATAATTTTAGTGAATTGCTGATCTGGAGTGACACTTTTGATGACATCTTCACCCAGGGCTTTTTCTTTAACCCTAGATATGAACTCTTTAACGACCTTGAAGTTCACATCGGCTTCCAGCAAGCCCATGCGAATGTCTTTAATCACAGCTTCAATATTTTTTTCGGATAAGCGGCCTTGGCCTCTTAAGTTTTTAATGGATCCTAACAGTTTATCTGAAAGCTGTGTAAACATATTTTATTGCCTTAAAAAAATTACCATCTTTGAAATCTTCCGTTTTTTACAGAATAATAAGCCGCTGCGTGGAAGGCCACTAAGCTTAAACACGACACCACAATGGATTTAACCAAGGGCACATCGGTCTGACCTAGAACAGCGTACCTGACCCCATTTATAAAATAAAGCATGGGATTATACAAAGAAACATTTTGCCAAAATTCAGACAAGTTTTCCAAGGAGAAAAACACCCCCCCTAAAAAAATCAATGGCGTGATCACAAAAGCCCCGATAGCGGACATTTGATCGAAGGTTTTAGCATAAAAAGCGGCAATCAAGCCGATTTTAGCAAAAGCCAAGCCTCCAATCATAAGGAAAAAAAGCAATGTCATTGGCGAATGTATCCCAAGATACTCCCCGATTTCGACCTTCATAAAGACTTGTCCCACTAAAAATGTCAGGGCTGCGACCATCAAACCCCTAATAAGGCCCCCAAAGCTCAAAGCCCAAACAATTTGTGAAGGACTTAAAGGGACCACCTTCCAATCCTCAACATCTCCGCTGAACTTACCACTCACAATAGAGCTCGACGCGTTTTGAAAGGCATTATTCAGGCAGGCCATCATCACCAAGCCCGGAATTAAAAAGGCCAAATAAGGAATACCACTTTGCAGCTGGATGCTACTCCCCAAGCTCACTCCAAAAATCAATAAATAGAGTGCTGAGTTTACAAGAGGGGTCATCACTGTTTGGAAGACCACCTTAAGATACCTGCGGATCTCTCTCCATAAAAGGGATAAAAATGGATTCCACCTAAGGTGACTAAAATTATCTGATGATGGTTTTTGCTTCATACTAAGCTCTCCCTAAAATATTTAAAAAGGCTTCTTCGAGACTCCCCTCTTGAATAGAAATATCTAGAATGGCCTCAAGGGGCAAACCTGTTTTAGCGAGTAAGGCCCCTAGGCTTTCTTCAGACGGAATTTTAAAATTAAGGGTCGAGCCCATGAGACTGTATTCTCCTTTTACTTTTTTTAAGTCTTCTGCGCTGAGATTCGTTTTAATTTGAACCCTTCGAAAGGTCAGATCTTGAATCAATTCTTTTGTCGGCCCTACTTTTTGTAAACGCCCTTGGTGTAAAATACCAACACGGTCACAAAGAGCTTCTGCTTCTTCTAGATAATGGGTGGTGAGCAAAATTGTCACACCCGAATCTCTGAGCTCACGAACAAACTCCCAAAGAGAATTTCTCAACTCAATATCCACACCGGCCGTAGGCTCATCCAGCAAAAGAAGCTTAGGCTTATGCACTAGAGCTTTAGCAATGAGTAGACGTCGCTTCATCCCCCCGCTCAGGTGTTTCACTTTTTTATCTTTGTGGGGCATAAGCCCCAAGCGTTCAAGTAAAAAATGGATTTGCTTTTTGTTGTTAAGTCTTCCGAAGTATCCGGAGTGAAACTTTAAAATTTCTTCTACACTGAAATACCCGTGGTTGACGATCTCTTGGGGGACATAGCCCAAAAGACTTTTCACTTTCTTGGGACTATCCGCCACTTCGAAACCAAAAACTTTCACAGACCCCGAGGTCGGCTCTTCTAAGCTCACAATTGTGGCGATGGTTGAGGTTTTTCCCGCTCCATTTGGACCTAAAAGTCCAAATATTTCACCAGGCTGTAGGGCTATCGAAAGATGATCCACAGCTGTGAAGTCACCATATTTTTTGACAAGATCTTGAATCACTAACATGAAAACAGTATACACGTGGAGATTGAGAAACTTAAGTCTCGCCTGCACCGAATAGAGCTGTACCCAATGGCTAGAGTTAATCATTTATCAGAATTTTTAAGTTCCTAGAATCCAAACGAAGCCCACTTACGGCCGCAGAGCATCTCCCGGAGTGCGCTATGAATACATATCACACTCCAAGATATGCACTGTCGCGACGCTCAATGCTTCTTTTGGATTCTAGGAACTTAAAAATTCTGATAAATGATTAACTCCTTCAAAAAAGGAGGCAAAATCCCCGTACAGAATAGAATATTTACATAGCTTGTGGATTCCATTAGTATTCAGTAAAAAATTAGGAAATTAAGGATACTGGTTGTTTTGAAGACTTTCTCTATTGCTACCTTTTATAAATTTTTCTCTTGGCCTGAAAGCTTGGATCTCATCCAAGAGGCTGAGAACTTGGAAATATGGTGTGTCTCTCAAAATTTACTGGGCCTTATTATTATGGGACCGGAAGGGATAAATGCCACTATTTCTGGTGAGACAGAAGCTGAAGTTTTGAAGCTGAAGATTAAGCTAGAGAACCTGGCTCAATGTGGAGAGCTTCACTTTAAGTTTTCGAGCTCACCTATAAGATCTTTCAAACGCATGAGGGTGAAACACAAAACTGAAATCGTGACCTTAGGGGATCCGTCTATAAGGCCTGAGGCCAAGATAAACTCTCATCTGACTCCGGAAGAGTGGAAACAAAGTTTGACTGAGGATGCTGTTGTTATAGATGTTCGCAACGAATTTGAAATTGAGCTCGGTCGATTTAAAGGGGCTCTAGATCTAAAAATGCAGGAGTTCACAGAATTTCCTGAAATTATAAAAAATTCTAAAATAAATAAAGATCAAAAAGTTCTGATGTATTGCACCGGCGGCATTCGCTGTGAAAAAGCTTCTATTGAAATGAAGCGCCAAGGCTATAAAAATGTTTATCAGCTTAAGGGGGGTATCCTTGAGTACATCAAAGAATTTCCGAATACTGATTTTGAAGGTGAGTGTTTTGTTTTTGATCATCGTGTGGCTTTAGATCAAAAGCTTCAACCGACTAAAACAAAGTTTCTTTGCCCCCATTGTGGGCAACCTGGTGAGGGAAAGGGCTTTGGTTGTCTTCATTGTAAGAGTGAGTCTCAAGTTTGCAAAAAATGCTTAAAACTAGGAGAAGTTAAAGAAGATCAAAGCCTTAAAACCTGCAGCAAAAACTGTCGTCATCATTACAATAGAGTCCAAGATCTAAAGACAAAAACTGAATCTCACTTATAATGTTTTTTTAAGGCTGTTGACAAACTTCGGAGCTACGGGCAGTGTTGTCTTTCAGGCGCGGGATGGAGCAGCCTGGTAGCTCGTCGGGCTCATAACCCGAAGGTCGGGGGTTCAAATCCCTCTCCCGCAACCAATTTTCATTGGTAAAATATCCAAAAAGCCCTCATCGAAAGAGGGCTTTTTTGTTTGAAGTCTAAGCATTCAATATCACTACATTTAACAAGCTAGGTGTCTATTGGCCGTCAGTTTTTCTAAGTTGGCTTGAGGTCACTGTAGGTCACAGTGAAATCAAGTAAGTGGTTCCTCGATGGTTCCTTTGTGGTTCCTCCGATTTTGGAGGGGTCAAAAAGTGGTTCCCTCAGGAGCGAGTCACCACTTGGAGATATTCGGCTGCTTTCTCTCATTTGAAACGATAAGGAGGAATACAGATGAGCAAAAAGACAGAGAAGAAAAATAGAAACATTTTTAAGGCCATTAGGGTTAAAGATGAAACGAAGAAAGTTGTAGATTCTTTTTTGAAAGATATTAACTCCAAAAAAGAAAGTGGCAAGATTACACACGATATCTTGCTTAACTTTTTAATTCAAAATGTCACAAAGGAGGAGATTGAATGCCTCAAACTGACAAATCTGACATGGGAAATTGAAGGTTCCAGAATCAGACAACTTTATGAAAAAGAAAATAACAAAGTTTCAGACAATATGTGGATGCAGTTTATTCAAACTGATGAATACAGAGGTTTTGCAAAACTACATTCGAGACTCCCTTTACCTTGGGAGCAACCACTTGAAATGTTCACTTCTAAGAGCAGAAAAAAGAACTTGACCAAGAATAACAATAATGTTATTCTTGAGGCTGAGTCGGCATGAAGCAGATAAAAATGTTTTATTCCTCAAAAGGCTTTGTTCCCTTTGAGGAATGGCTTTTGAAACTACCGGATGTCATACAAGGGAGTATTTTAAAATACGTTAATCGTGTGGCAGCTGGCGGCTCAAGGAAAAATATTCGCTCTCTTGGAAATGGAGTTTTTGAGATCAAAATAGATCAAGGCCCTGGCTACAGGATCTACTTTGGAGAAGTTGAAAATGTAATAATTCTTCTTCTCTTAGGTGGAGATAAATCTACTCAGAAACGAGACATTTCGACAGCGAAAAAGTATTGGAGGCTATACAATGTATAGAACAAAATCATTTGATAAATTGTTATCTAAGCAGCTCCAAAACTCTGAAGTTGCTAGAGGCTATATAATAGAGTCTATGTCTGGAGATGAACCACTAACTTTAGTAGAAGCGTTACTAGATCTAATGGACACGATGGGACATAAGGAGTACGCCAAACTTGTTAAAATGCAACCTTCAGCTATCGCTAGAATTGTTGCAAAAGGTGACATTCCAAAAATTGAAACCCTCAATAGACTTCTTGCTCCTTTTCAACTTCGAGCAAAACTTGATGTTGAAAAAGTTGCTTAACTTTCTTATCAACCTAGAGGAAGTGGTCTAAACCACTTCCTCTTTTAAGTTGTCACAAATATACTTTTGAATATCACTACGCCAGTAGTCTTCACCTGCGATTTCGATTATTTCATTGTCTTCTTTTAGCATATCGATATGTTCGTTGACGGCAATTTGAAAAGAAATAGGATCTAGTCTCTTGATTGCATCAATTGGGTCTACCTCAACCCAGCCAACCTTAACTGTTTCAGGATAACAATCTCGCAGTGACTCTTCAGCAAAATCTTCATCTACGGGTGAACAATTTTCTGAAATAAGCTGTTCAATAATCCAATCAGTGCCGTATTCAACTCCATAGCCTTCTAACAATCTCATATTGTCATTAGAGCCACATTTCTGACAGTGAATGCCTTTTACTGAAATATAGCACGTGTAGCAAAATGGCTTTGATTTCTGATATGCGATAGTTTCTAAATTGTTAAAAAGTTCTGAGTTTTCATTTTCTATGTTCATAGATAAAAATCCCTTTCTTAAGCCAAAAGGCCCCCGCTTAAGCGGAAGCCTTTTTGTTATTTTTAATGGCTGCAATGTAGTTTTGTTTTGAGAGTTCTTTTCTCTCCTTTATCTGTTTTTCAGATACAAACTCCCCATCCTTTTTGGTGTAAGCAATCCCAAGGTGGTACTTGATTAAGTTTGTGCTGAAGAAAGCTGTTTGATCTCCAATTTTTACTACGAATGTGTTTCCGTCTCTGCTTAGTTTGATTGATGTGTTTTCCATATTATTACCCTCCTAAAGGTTTCGGTTTCGAGGTCTTCCGAAGTGGAAGGCCCTTTCACCCCAGCTGAAGGGCCCTTCTAACGTAGGCTTTTTAGCTTCAGAATTGATTTGTTGCCCATTCGTAAGTGAAACGGCAATCATGAATGACAGGAGTCCCTACAAGGGCGTATGGCGTGAATGATGCAGAAATGGATCAGCTACAAATTAATGGCGAAGCTTTTTACGAAACTAGGAGCGTGATAGATAAAACACTTAATCTTTTAAAACTTAAGAGGAACTCAATTTAAAAAAATAGATCAGCTTTTCTCAAACAACCTCCTCAATGCCTGGGCAAAAGGAGGCTGTTATCGAAAATAAAACTGATAATAATGAAATTACAATTAAGTTGAACATCAAGTTCCAAGCTAGAAAATATGAGCTTAAAATTACATCCAAGAGAAAATGGATTTTAGCCGTAATAATTTTGGGGATAAAATTCTTAACTAGATTTTTTACATACTAAGTATGAATAAAATAGTATCAATCATGTTCAATAAATGTTTTTGCTTCTATAGTACCATTGCAAAATATTTTCGTATGATGAGTTAGGTCATAACCCTCTTCTCCATACCCATAGGTTATAAACAGATGGAACCCCTCTTTAGGGTGAAACTTATAATCACTGTTTAAGAATAGATCTACCATTCCACCAAGAGTTTCATCATGGCCACCATAATTAATTGTAATTGAGTATTGATCATCGAAAATTTGACTAAGTGGTGATTCTGAAGAAGATAAAAAATACTCGTAGTACATTATATTTGCAGCGTATTTCGCAGCAAAATCTTTCGACATACAATCTGCATTCGCATTAAAATTAAATATAAACAGAAAAAAAATAATTTTTAAAATGAACATAACCTCTCCTTTTTTACTCAGCCTTAGTTAACAAGAAGATTCATTGACTTCAATAAAAATTAATTTACATAGTCTATACACATCCTAGACTAGTTAGAAATTATAGCCGGTCAATACCTATGGCTCTTTGGGGGGCGTTTGATAAGTGAAAATGACCCTTTCTAATAACTATTTACAGCACACATCCTTGAAGAATGGATTTCTTTAGAAGAAAAATCTTCAAAATTCCCACTAAAACTGATAGTTTAATGAGATGTCTTCTTCTGCTGTCACAAAATCTAAGGTCTTAATTTCTAAAATGGATTGCCCCTCTGAAATTAAAATCATAGAAAGCTCAATTGAAAATAAGTACCCTGACATAGTTATTGAATTTGATTTAAGCACTCAGTCAGCCTGTTTTTACCATCGGTGTGAGATAGAAAATATATTAGACATTTTAAAAAAAATTAATCTGCCAGGGAAACTTCTGTCAACAGCGCAAATTTCAAAGAAAGAAGCTCCTGTAAAAAAGCCAAGCATTGAGTCAAAAACACTAATTATTTTACTACTAATTAATTTAATTATGTTTTTTGTAGAAGTTTTTTTAGGTTTAATCTCAAGTTCAACGGGGCTTATAGCAGATGGATTAGATATGCTTGCGGACGCTTTCGTGTATGGAGTCAGCTTATATGCAGTTCATAGGAGTATTAAAGCTAAAAAAAGAGCTGCTTTAATTAGTGGTATAGCTCAAATTAGTTTGGGTGTACTTTGCATAGCAGAAGTAACTAGAAAATTTATATATGGAAGTGAACCACTGTCTACTTATATGATCCTTGTTTCGGTGATCGCTTTGGCTGCAAACCTTACTTGTCTGGCGTTGATTTATAAACACAAGGATGGCGAAGTTCATATGAAAGCTAGCTGGATATTTTCAGCGAATGATGTCTTGGTAAACTTGAGTGTTATTTTTTCAGGACTATTGGTATATTTTTTAGATTCAAATTATCCAGACCTAGCTGTTGGCACTATCGTGTCTATTGTCGTTATTAGAGGTGGTTTTTCTATAGTTAAAATGTCGAAAGAGTAGTGGTGTTTTAAACCTAAAGTAAATATAAAAATAGCCTCGGCAAGACAAGATTGCCAATAGTCAAAGTTATGATATAATCTTTAACGTAAACAGAAGTCTCAAGTTTTTTCTTGTTCGATCTTGAATTAAAGGCACTCAAAATTATAAAATTTTTGCTCCGGGTGAACGTACACGCTAGCTGCACGCTTTTTCAAAATCTAATCTAATTAATTTTGAGTACGCCTGCTTTCATGCCCATTCCACAAAGAAGCTTCACCTCTTTTTTTTCTTTGTAATCGCCAATTTCAAACTTTACTTTTTTATTCAATGGCAATTCTATTAATTTCCCAGTCTTTGGATGCTTCAGGTTTTTCATACAAGTTTTGTCTGTAGTTCTTGTTATATTTAGAACAATCTTCTCTCCTTTCTTGAACTTTAATTCTGATTTTGGAACGAACCCTTTTTTCCCGATTTCAACAGAGACGGCCTTAACAACAATCTCTTGATGATGATCCTCATCTTCGTGCCCATAGTCCGCAAAACCAGAACTGCCAAAAACTAAAATTGTCACAAAAAATAATGCTTTCATATTACCTCCTCAGGTGTTGTTATTATTTTTTTATTAAACTCATATCCTTTCCAAAGAGCAAAAACAGCAGGATAGACTAGAAGTTCGAGAAGAAAAGAAGTGAATATTCCTCCCACCATGGGGGCCGCCATTCTTTTCATGACATCGGCTCCGCTATTTGCAGAACTTGCGAGTAGAATTGGAAGTAAAGCCATAAATGTTGTTAGGACCGTCATCATCTTTGGCCTAATTCTTTTAACAGCTCCCTCATGAATTGCTTCTTTTAGATCCCCAAAGCTATTCATCGCTCCAGCTTTCTTTTTCTTTTCGTAGGCTAAATCTAAATACAGGAGCATATATATAGCCATTTCAGCGTCTATTCCAAGAAGCGCAATAAGACCTACCCAAACAGCAATACTCATGTTGTATCCAAGGATATACAATAGCCAAACAGCGCCTACAGCTGAGAAGGGTACTGATAACAAAACTATAGTTGTTTTAATCGCAGAACCGGTATTCATGTAGATAAGAATGAGTATAATTAAAAAAGTTATAGGCAGAACTACTTTTAACTTCTCTTTAACTCTGGACATATTCTCATACTGCCCACTCCAATTTAAAGAATAACCAGATGGCAAATTTAACTTTTCTTTAACAATACCTTTTGCCTTTTTGACAAAACTTCCAACATCAGTAGAGTGAAGATCGACGTAAACATATCCTGTTAGCAAACCATTATCATTTCTGATCATTCCAGGGCCATTGAGTTTTTCTATTGTTGCAACTTCAGACAAAGGAATTTGATAGCCCTTAGGTGAATCTAGTAAAATTCTCTTAATATCCTCTTTGTCTTGCCTAAACCCGCGAGCATACCTGACATTGACCGAATATCTTTCACGCCCCTCTACAGTAGTAGTAACATTTTTTCCACCAAGAGCTGTCGATAAAGTTTGTTGTGCATCAGAAATCGAAATTCCGTGCCTCGCTAAAGACTCCCTATTAAAGTTGAAATCAAAAAAGAAACCGCCAGCTACACGTTCTGCAAAAACACTTCTTGGTCCTTCAACTTTGTTTAAGATTTTCTCTATATCTATTCCAATACGCTCTATTTCTTTTATATTAGAACCGGATACTTTAATTCCAATAGGAGTTCTAATTCCCGTTGTCAGCATATCTATTCTGCCTTTAATGGGAAGAGTCCATGCATTTGTCAATCCGGGAAATTTCATTTTGCTGTTCATTTCACTAATTAACTCATCCCAGCTCATAAAAGTTGGAGTAATGAGTTGAAATGGCCACTCTAGGAAATCTGGTAGAAAGGAAAACCACCTTTCTTTTGTCCGCCACTCTCTTTGGTCTTTTAAAACAATTACTGTTTCCATCATCGAAAGTGGAGCTGGGTCTGTAGCTGTAGTTGCTCTGCCTGCTTTTCCATGGACACTCAAAACTTCAGGAAAGCTTTTAAGTATAGCATCTTGTTTTTGAAGGATATCTTGAGCTTCGGTTACAGAAATACCCGGCATGGTTGTAGGCATGTATAAAATTGTGCCTTCATTTAAAGGCGGCATAAATTCTGAGCCAAGCTTCATAAAGGCTGGTATCGTCGCTAGAACCATCAAAACAGCTATTCCTAGCACTTTCTTCCGGTGCTCTACGACCCAATCTACCGTGGGCCCATAAATTTTAAATAAAAATCTGCTAATTGGGTGATCTTCTTCCGAGCGAGTGTTTGCACCGAGTAAGAAATTTGCAGATTTTGTGAACCAGCTAGGCCCTTTTGTAAATTCACGAGTTCTAGTGAAAATTATCAATAGGGCTGGTACGAGTGTAATAGAAAGAACTGATGCTACAAGCATCGCCAATGTTTTCGTATAGGCTAGAGGCTTAAAAAGCCTTCCTTCCTGAGCTTCAAGAGCAAATATTGGAATAAAGGACACTGCAATTACAAGTAATGAATAAAAGCTCGCCGGGCCGACTTCCTTTATCGCTGAGATAATAACTTCGCTAACATCTCCTTTTCCACCTTCTTCACGCCATTCCTCCATTTTTTTATGGCAGTTTTCAACGACCACAATAGCGGCATCAACCATAGCCCCAATTGCAATAGCAATACCTCCTAAAGACATAATGTTGGCTGACACGCCCATGTAGTACATTAAAATAAAGGAAATAACGACAGCAGTGGGCAATGTTATGATTGGAACCAAAGCACTCGGTATGTGTAATAGAAAAATTAAAATTATGAGTGCAACCACTAGCATCTCTAAAAACAATTCATGAGTTAGAGTGTCTACGGAACGTTGTATAAGGTCTGCTCTATTGTATGTTTCTACAATTTCAACACCTTCAGGCAAAGAGCTTTTTAACTCTTCAATTTTTTTCTCTACTCGCTGAATCACACTATTGGCATTTTCACCGAATCTCATAACGACAATTCCGCCGACTACATCTCCTAAACCATTCAAGTCTCCCACACCTCGTCTGATCTCAGGCCCTAAGGATACTTTTGCAATATTTTTTACATAGATTGGAACACCATTTTTGTTTGCACCAACTACAATGTTTTCAATGTCCTTTAGACTTTTTGCATAGCCCTTTGCCCTGACCATGTACTCAGTTCCAGAAAACTCAATAACCCTAGCTCCAGTTTCACTATTTCCCTGCCTAATTGCCTTGGAGACTTTAGTAAGCGGAATGTTATAAATTCTAAGTGACTCAGGGTTAACTTGGACTTGATACTGTTTTTCAAAACCTCCAAATGAAGCAACCTCTGAAACCCCAGGAACTGATTGTAATTGATAGCGTAAGAACCAATCTTGAAATGATCTGAGATCTGCAAGTGAATTTTTACCTGAAACATCTTTTAAAGCATATTGGTAAACCCAACCAACACCAGTCGCATCCGGCCCAAGTTCAGTCTTAACCCCCTCGGGCAATTGAGGCGTAATTTTTGAGAGGTATTCAAGAACTCTTGATCTTGCCCAGTATATATCAGTGCCATCTTCAAAAATTGCATAAACATAGGAAACACCGAATGCAGAAAGCCCTCTAATGTCTTTTACCTTTGGAACTCCAAGAAGACTTGTAACGATTGGATATGTTACCTGATCTTCAATAATATCTGGACTCACATTCCATTTTGAGTAAACTATTACCTGTGTGTCTGACAGATCAGGAATAGCATCAATAGGAATTTTTTGCATACTGAACCAGCCACCTATCAATGCTATCAATACAATAAATAGCGTGATGAATCTGTTTCTGGCACTAAAATCAATTATTTTTAATAACATTATCGACTCCTAATGGTTGTGACCGCTGGAGGAGTCTCCACCTTGAATGACTGATTTGAGTCTGGACTCTGAGTCCAACATAAAGTTTGCACCAACGACAACCTCTTCTCCTGGCTCAACACCTCCAAGCAGGGCTGCTTCAGAGTTCGTCTCTAGTACAATATTTACTTTTCTCGGTTCAAACTTTCCCTTATCTTTTTTGACAAAGATAAATGCCTCTCGCCCTGTATCCATAATCGCCTCTAATGGAACGGAAAGGTGTTTTCCTACGGGAGCAAATATGGTTACGTTCACATAAGACTCTGGACGAATTGATGTATCTTTTTCTAGTAATTTAATTCTAACTTTCGCTGTCCTTGTATCAGTGCTAATGACCTGATCCACAGATATGACTTCTCCAGAGAGCGTTTTTCCTTGTAAAAAGTTTGCAGTTATTTTTGCAGACAGACCTTTTTTAATGTAAGGAAGGTCAACTTCAAATACATCAGCGTAGATCCAGTTGTCTTGTCCTTTACCTGATACAAGCAAACCTTCTGATTGTGATCCCTTTTTGGCAAGATCTTTGATTTGATCATCAGAAAGACCCAAAACTTTCAGCCGAATTTTAGATGATTTTATCATCTGATTAGTATTTTCACGTACAGCACTTATGGGTGAGTTTCTAACTCTTCGCCATTGCTTTAAAGCTTCTAAGTATTCACTTTGAGCAGTATAAAGCTCTGGATCAAATGCAATTCTTCCGGGCGCACTTATGGATTTAAAGAGTTCTTTTTTCTGAACCTTACCTATTTTAACTCCAATCATCTGTTGCTTCTTAAGAGATAATTTAAATCCAGCGTGATTCTCAGGTTTCTGACTCTCCATAGTTTGATGGTCTTGATTTGAACCGGCATTTTGAGAGTCTTCATGTTCTTCCTGATCATGGTCGCTATGCTCTTCTTCTTGATCAGCCGGAACTAGGTCCATTCCACAAATTGAACAAGATCCCGGCTTATCAGAACTTATTTGTGGATGCATTGGACAAATATATTTGCTCACTTTTTTTTGAGATTTATCTCCACTTTTGTGGCCTGAGTGGTCCATCTTATGATTTCCCATCATGAAAACAGATACGCCAAGAACAAGTAAGACAACACTAACAGTTGCAATTATAATTTTTGATTTCATTATCGAACCTCATTTTTAAAATTCATATCAGAAACCGTAAAACCTAACTGCGTTTCTAATTTAGTAACATAACCAATGTATTGCCTTAGAGATTTATAGAATCCTTTTTTTACTCGGTAGAGAGATCTCTCACTATCGAGTAAATCCAGAAACGATGTTTTACTCGCCCTATAAGCAGCACGACTTGAGTTGTAGGCCCCTTGTGCTTGTGGAATGAGGCTTGTTTCATATATTTTAAGAGTCTTTTTACCACTTTCTACTTTCCCTGATAAATCCCTAACTTTCGCTATAAGTCTTCGGGTTACATCATTGAGCTTAAACTCTTGAGCCATTTTCATTGAGTTAGCAGCAGAAGACTTTGAATTTTTTTTCCAAAACCACAGGGGAATCGTAATGCCAACCGAGAATATGTGAGAGTCCACGGGCTCTCCAGCCAACCTTTGTTGATACTGGACTTGAAAATCAGGGGCATACTCCCACTTAGCGAGTTTACTTCTATATTCCGACTCCTTAACAACTGAGACCTGAGCCTTTATCTTAGGAGATTTTTGAAGCATCTCGGATTCTAACTTGCTATCGCTACCAGTGATAAAATTAGTGTCAAAGTCTGGCACTGGCAATTTTAGACTGACTAAATTAAGACTTTCGAAGCTATCCTCACCAACAACTGCTTTTAACATTTCTTGAAGAGAGTCTTCTTCTTGTTTTAAATTAATTAAATCTAGCTCAAGCTGAGTCAATTCCAAGTGAGCCTTCATGGAATCACCTTGAGTTGAGTTTCCTGCTGCGTATTTCTTTTCAGCTATCCTTGCAAAATCTTTAACGGCTTGCATATTAGCTCTAGTCAGTCCCATTATTTTTTGGACAGAATAGATTGAGTAGTACAAGGATATAACTTCTTGCCTTACCATCAAACGGGTCATATCAAGATTAGATTTAAAACTGTCAGCTCTTTTAGACTGTGCTTTTTTCTGCAAAAAATACTTATTAGGAAAACGTATTTTTTGACTAATGGTCCCGTACCGAGTTTTCACGTTTCTATCTAGCGTCGATATTCCTATAACAGGATCGTCCATTGCGGCGCTTGATGAGATGAGGGATTCCTCAGCATTGGCCCGATGCTCACTAGATTGAATAGCCGGGCTGTTTTTATATGCGATCTCTAGTATGTCTTCTAGCGATCGCCGCTCGCTAGCAAAAGTATGGCATGACAGAGCAATGCCCATCGACACCATTAAAATTGATTTCATTTAAAATCTCCTCATAAATCAATAATTGGACCAGTACAGTTCTATTCAAGAACCGCACTATCAAAAAAAATTAGATTTATGAAAAGCTCGGTAAAATTAACTTTTTGTAGAAAAGGTAAAGTGGGACTTTGGGCGCACTGGTGCCCCGATCTGTTGAAACAATAAAATTTGCATCTTTAATATTGCTATCAGGATAAAAGCTATAGTCGGGAACATTGGCGACAAAACTATTAACATTGTTATTAGTAGTCTCTTGCTCCGCAACGACCACTACCGATGAGTCAAATATGTATGAAATTGAACACATCTCAGCATTACATTCGTGTTGGTTTTCCTCATCTGAATTATTACTCTTTTCAGTTGGACAGCACTCATGAGAGGACTCTTTTTCTGAGCTTATTTGATGGTGTTCGCAAAAAGCAGAGCAAGCAGCCCCTAAGCCCTGGCTGCTTATGAATGTTAATCCAATAAATAGAGTTAGCAATGCTTTCATAATTTACTCATGTTACAATACCCTACAGGGGTATGTCAATCAGCTCATCGGGCTATTTATTCACTTTCTTTAGCAAATCCTTAATTTCGACAAGCATCCTATCACTTTCGCCCTTACTTTTACTCTTAATAGCTACTTCAACACAATGGTCTAAATGCCGTTCAATTACATTTTGTTCGACCGAGGAAAGGGCAGATTTAATAGCTTTTATTTGATGTATAATATCGATACAGTACCGGCCTTCCTCAACCATTGAGCCAATTCCTCGAACTTGCCCCTCAATCCTTTTCAATCGGTTCAATTGTTTCTTGTGATCTGCGCCTTTGAGCCCTTCTTTAGCCATTATACCGTCCCTATTTATTACTTCAATTGTAGTTTAAGCACTATTGTTCAACAACAGAATAAATTATCTAACTGCTAGCTTTTTCTCCCTTTAAAAGGCTATTTCCACTATCAAAAAAGAAAATTAGAAATACACCAATAGCTACATCAAATCCTATGCAAAAGGGAATCCACCAACTAGGCACTGATGAGTTTTTTATTAAATTTAAGTGCAATAGATCAATCAATACATGAGAAATATAAAGACCACCTAGCAGCTTTGGCACTCTAATTCCAAAATAGACTGATAAAGAAATAAAAACTATAGCGATTAAGGATTCTAAAATAAGAGACTCGCCAGAAAGAAACGCAAATAATACGTAGTATCCGGCAATAAATGAAAGAACCGTGGGCAGGAAAGATATATCTCTGAGAAATCTCACAGTCGAAGCTACAAATATCAAAATCAAAGCTAAAACTACACCTACAAAGCATTGGACAAGATTGTCGTACATATAAACCACAACTTAAAACTCTAATTAGATCAGATGAGCATCCATACGCCCATCGCTATCATCATTATATTTTCTGTTAGTGAAATAAAACCTAAGGGAACATTACTGTTTCCACCAACACAGGCGCACTTTAGATCTCTTTTATCAATATACACAGCCTTAATGACTGAAACAGCTCCTATTGTACCGATAAATATAGCTAATGGTGAAGATACGATAAGTCCAACTTTAGCAGTCATTGACAGTCCCGCAGCAGCTTCAGCAAATGGATAAAAGTAGGCATACCTAACGTTTCTCATGGCCAAAAGATCATAAGTGATAAATTGATTTGTGAAAGAAAAAAGGTCTCGAAGCTTTTGAATGGCCAGAACACACATCGAGAAAGAAATAAAAAGCTCTAGCATAGAAATCGAGAATAATTGCTTTGTAGCATACCAGTTTACAGCTAAAGCCAACAAAAACGTTACCGAAAAAATCGCAACAATCGGCTTATAAGTAACTCCATCTTGATTTTGCTCTTTTGGCTTTCCAAAAAAACTTCTTAAATCGTCGTAGCCTCCGACTTTTTTTTCGCCAATGAAAGTTTGTGGTGTCGTTTTAACAGAATGCTTTTCTTTAAATTTATCTGTTTCCTCTCTGCTCTTTAGGTGAATATCTTCAACTTTATAACCATTTCTTTCGAGCAAGTCCTTCGACTTAATGCCAAAAGGACAGATATGTTCATCTGTAACCATTCTATACAATTTAGCTGCTTTTTTCATAAAACCTCTAGGGAGCCCAAATATCGAAAATACTCTATGGGGGTATTTTTGAATTGTCAATAAATATGGAACTATTACTCTTCATGGACTTTTCTAGTTGCCTTTCTAGCTTTAGAGGGTTTCAACGATCTTCTTCAGACGGTCAAAAAAATAAAACTGAAGAGAAAAGAAAAGATTGTCAAAGATCGAAGTTGTGATAAAATCACAACTAATGTTAAAACTGATTCTTAGCGTCTATTTAGTACTCTTCTCATCATTCGACCTTCTTCTTGAGGGCCAAGAGTCTTTTTCTACAGCACATGACATTTCAGTATCAGCACATAGTTCGATGCAGTCGTCTGATTTTGAAACGCCTCCAAGGCTTTCTAGTGATAATGATGAGAACTGCCCTGACCCCGACAATTGTCCAGATTGTCACGAATGTCACCTTGGCCACTGTGGCTTCATTCTAACTACGACAGTAACCCTTCAACCAACAATCAGCAGGAATGAATACGATCCTAAAGCGGAAGTCTTTATATCCAGAAATTTTCATTCAGTCTTTCGGCCTCCTATAAAACTTAGACTTTTAAGCTTATTTCATAAATTAAAATTAAAAAAACGAGGTAGATATGAGTGGATACCCACTTGCTTTTGCCCTCATCGTTCTGACATGTTCGTCAGTCTATGGGAGTGAAACTGATTGTAATCAGTCTAATAACGTAGATCAGCTTGTTGAATGTTTCATAGGAAAACATCCAGCATTGAGTATATCAAAAGCTGATATTGAAATTTCATCAAGTGAGATCAAACGAGCTTCTCAGCGCATAAACCCATCCTTAGATTGGGAGTTAACCGAAGCCCAAGGTGCTAGTGGTCTCATGAACGAGTTGAACCTAATGCATACAATTGAGCTTGGCTCGAAGAGGTCCGCAAGAATAAAACTTGCCGAGGTTAAAAAAAATATTACGTCTTTAGGTTATGAGAAAAGTTATAATCAAATTAAAACTGAGCTTATTCTAGCACTTTATAGATTACGACAGATTGACCACGAAGCCGAAGTGATAGAGGAAAATCAAACTACTTTTAGGAGGATGATTCGCCAGTATAAAAGAATTGGGAGAATGAATCCTGAACAAGAAATATCTGTAAACGTATTTACTATGGCAGCAGAAGAGGTCAGGCTAAAGCTTCAAAAACTTAAAAATGAGAAAGAACAGCTTCTATCGGAGTTTGAAATTCTTAATGGCTCTGCCTTCATTCCAAAGAAAAATCTTTTGCCTCCAATAGACCACAGCTGGCCAGAATTATCAACCGAGCAAATGAATGGTGCTTTACTTAGAGAGGCCAATCTAAAATTGCTAGAATCTGAGAAAAACTATGATTTAGAACGTGCTAAGTCTTGGCCAAACTTATCGATTGGACCAAGGGTAATAACTACACCAGGAACGAATGGAGGCACTTTTTGGGGAGGCGCTCTATCTATTAATATTCCTATTTTGAATCTTAACAAAGGTGGCAGAGAAAAGGCCTCAGCTATTGGAAAGAAAGCTCATCTGAATAAGACATTTTTAACCCGTAGAATAAAAGTGGAAGCAAAACGACTTAAAAATATCTACAATAACTCTTCAAAAACTTACACGCAGTCACTAAAGACCAATAAAATTCATGAAAAACATGCAAAAATTCATAGAATGATCAAAAGAGGTGTCGTCTCTCCACCTTTAGTAATTGAACTTCACCGTCAAACTATTGAATTTTATGAAGCCTTACACCAGCAAGAACTTGAAGCTGTTAGTGCTAGGTGGAGTTACTATTCACTTTTCTCAAATTTGAACACTAAATCTGTTCTTGCAAAAGGAAGTGGCACATGAAATTTAAAAAGTATCTCACTACAACTATCCAAATTTTATTTTTATCCACGCTCTCTTCGCCTATCCTTGCAGAAGATGAACATCACTTAGAAACCAACTCAAGTGAAGAATTTGAGATAAGCAAAAAAGCAGAAATAACTTTAGGTATAAAGACCAATGAAATTATAAGTCTTGGAAGAAATTTATTTGAGGTTCCGAGTCAGTCTATAGTTTATTTTGGTGAAAACAAAGGTATCTATCTCTATGATGGACGCCACTATCAACTTATAAAAATATTAATAAAAAAATCTAAAAAATCTGTAGTTAAAATCGAATCATCTGAATTAAAAAAGGGAGATAAAATAGTTACCAAAGGAGTTCCCCTTCTTAGAGTTGCTCATCTTCAAGCATCAGGACAGGGAGGAGAAGGTCATGGCCATTAAAATAATCGATAAGGGAGGGCTATCATGATTAACTCACTCATAGAGCTTTCAGTAAAAAACAAGTCTATTGTTCTGATTTTTACTTTCTTTGGTATTCTACTAGGCTGGTCTTCCTATACTACCTTACCCATAGATGCAGTTCCAGATATAACGAACGTACAAGTTCAAGTTAATACTTCCGTCAAAGGTTTAGTTCCAAGTGAAATTGAAAAATTCATTACATTTCCCATAGAAAGACAAATGGGAGGGATACCCGACATAGCTGAGATACGATCCATTAGTAGATTTGGACTATCACAAGTTACAATTGTTTTTAAAGATGGAACCGACATCTACAGAGCACGACAGTTGGTATCAGAAAAACTCCAAGGTATTCAAAGTGAACTACCAGGTAATGTTCAGCCTACTATGGGGCCTATAACAACTGGACTAGGAGAGGTTTATTTTTATTCTCTTGATGCAAAGACACCTAAAACAGGTGATGAACGTGTTAAGCAACTTATGGAGCTTCGCGCTCTAAATGAATGGAGCATCCAATCACGCCTACTTAAGGTCGAAGGTGTGGCAGAAGTTAATACTATTGGAGGATACGAAAAGCAGTTTTTTGTTCAACCAAAAATGAAACAACTTGCTAGATATGGCATCCATCTTCATGAGCTTGTTGATGCAATAAAATCAAACAATCGAAACACTGGAGGCGGTTACATTCAACAAACCGCAGAGCAACTTCTTATTCAATCTAATGGTTTGCTACAGACTATTGATGACATAAAAGACATTCCCATTAAAAAACTTGCAAGCTTTCAAACTGTTTCAGTTAAGGATGTTGCTGAAGTTACACTTGATAAAGAAATTAGGACAGGGGCAGCACTTGTAAACGGAAAAGAAGCAGTCATGGGAACTGTTCTGATGCTTTTAAACGAAAACAGTAGATCGGTCTCTGAAGACGTTGATTTAAAGGTTCAGGAGATAAAAAAGTCCCTACCTGAATGGGTAGAAATGACAACTCTCTACAATCGCTCAAAGCTAGTAAACTCTACTCTTTCAACTGTTCAACACAATCTTATATTTGGAGCACTTCTAGTCGCATTTTTCTTGCTAATTCTCTTAGGAGATCTAAGAGTTGCAACCATAACAGTAATTACTATTCCCTTATCTTTGCTTGGAACTTTTATATGGATGAAGGTTTTTAACATCTCTGGAAACCTTATGAGCTTAGGGGCACTAGATTTTGGAATCATAATTGATGGCGCAGTGATTGTGATGGACAATTGCGTGAGAGTTGTCAGAAATCGTGCTAATGAAATGGGAAGAAAGCTTTCGCGACAAGAGATCAAGGACGCAGTCATCTTCGCCACAAAAGAAATTCGTTCAGCAGCGGGTTTTGGACAATTAATCATCGTAATTGTTTTTCTTCCTTTATTTGCATTAACAGGAGTCGAATCTAAGATGTTTACGCCAATGGCTGCAACTTTTTGCTTTGCTCTTGGGTCCGCGTTTATACTTTCCTTTTCCACGGTTCCTGCTCTGGCTTCTATTTTTCTCTCTGGAGAAGTTAGAAAAAAAGAACCCATCTTTATGCATATATTGTCCAAAATTTATAGTCCCGTGATTGATTTCGCCCTTAAGTTTAGAGCATTAATCATTACATTTGGAATCGTCAGTATTTTACTTGGCGGGTTTCTTTTTTCAAAGCTTGGTGCCGACTTTCTACCGCAACTTGATGAAGGCTCTATAGCAATACAGTTTATTCGACCAACAAACATTTCTATTGATCAGTCCGTGGAGCTTCAAAAACTATCGGAGAAATTGATTTTGGAGTTTGATGAGGTAGACAAAGTTTTGTCTCGGATTGGTGTTTCCGAAATTGCCACAGACCCTATGGGTGTAAATATTTCTGATACCTATATATTACTTAAAGAAAAAGAACTATGGCCTGAAGTAGATGGAACCAAAAGAAATAAAGAAAGTCTAATTGAAGAGCTCAAAGTTCGCCTTGAAGAATCCATTCCAGGACAATCATTGGTTTTTTCTCAACCCGTTCAGCTTAGATTCAATGAACTTTTAGAAGGTGTACGAGCCGATGTCTCATTTAAAATATTTGGTGAGGACATGGACGTTTTAAGCAAGCTCGCTATGGAGGCTTCAGAGATTATTGAAAAAATTGATGGTGCCGGTGATGCTGAAGCAGAGATAAAAGGAAAGTCTCCTGTTTTACGAATCACTCCTAATACAAATGAACTGTCAGGTCTAGGAATTTCAAAAGAAAATGTGTTAACCACCGTTGAAACAGCAATCGGAGGTACTGAAGCTGGACACCTATACGAAGGAGTTATGAGATTTCCCATTGTCGTAAGACTAAGCGAAAGAGATAGATCTGATATTGAATCTATCAAAAAAGTCCCTGTTGGTGTTTCCGACAGTTTGACTGTCCCCATAGAGCAAGTAGCTAGTGTGAAGATTGAGGACACCTTTAATGACATAAGACGAGAATCAGCTAATAAAAGAGTTGCCGTTCTTATAAATGTAAGAGGTAGAGACACGCAGAGTTTTGTAAAAGAAGCCAAAGAAAAAATCAAAAATCAGCTGAAAATTCCCACTGGGTTTTATGTTGAATGGGGCGGAAGTTTTAAAAACCTTGAAAAAGCAAAAAAGAGATTAAAGCTTTTGGTTCCTTTAGCTCTTTGCCTTGTTTTATTTATGATCTACATGGCTTTTGGTAGTATCTTACAAACAGCAATTGTAGCTAGCTGCATCCCTATGGCTCTTGTTGGTGGGGTCCTGGGACTCATGCTCAATGGTCTAGAGTTTAGTATCTCCGCCGCCGTTGGATTTATTGCTCTTTCTGGAATCGCCGTGCTTAATGGTGTTGTTCTTGTTAGTTATTTCAATCAACTCAAACTAGCAGGAGAGTCTGGCGATGGCCTGATTAGAAAAGGAACGAGTTTAAGGCTTCGCCCAGTCATGATGACGGCCCTTACAGATATATTTGGATTTGTTCCCATGATGCTTGCAACTGGAGCTGGAGCAAGTGTTCAGAGGCCACTCGCCTCTGTGGTAGTAGGAGGGATCGTGTCGGCTACAATCTTGACCTTGATTGTTCTACCGATTGTCTATAGAAGCCTTGAACATAAAATGACTATTAAACCCTCTAACCTATCTCACTGAGGTAAAAAATTATGGGACATCAACACACTCATCAAAAAAATGGAAAAGCACTCTTTTGGGCGATTTTAATTAACCTCCTTCTCACTGTCGCCCAAGTGATAGGAGGAGTGATTTCAGGAAGTCTTTCTTTACTTGCTGATGCACTCCATAACTTCAGTGATGCCGGAGCCCTGATCATTGCTTACATTGCTCAAAGAGTTTCCGGCCTTCCTGCAAATAAAGAGATGACTTTCGGTTATGGAAGGGCCCAGATTCTAGGCGCCCTTATCAACAGCGTCACATTAGTTATAGTTGGCTTATACCTAATTTATGAATCATGGGAGCGATTTTACTCTCCGTCCAGTATAGATGGCTGGATGGTGGTTTGGATTGCAGGTCTAGCTCTAGTGATTGACCTATTCACTGCTTGGCTCACCCATGAAGGCTCAAAACATAGTATAAATATGAGGGCTGCGTTTATCCACAATCTATCAGACGCACTCGCTTCTGTAGTTGTAATTATCTCAGGGGTATTGATAATTAATTATAAAATATTCTGGGTTGATCTTGCCGCAACCTTGCTCATTTCAGCGTATATTTTATACCAGTCAATTGGGCTAATAAAAAGTAGTGTAAAAACTCTTATGCAAGGTGTTCCTGAAGACTTAAATCAAAGTGAAATAGTAGAAGAGTTAAAAAAAATAGATGGCATCAAAGATATTCATCATATACACATTTGGGAAATTCATGAAAAATTTAGATCTTTTGAGTCCCATATAGTAATCAATTCAAAAGATCTTGAAAAAGCGATCCAAGTGAAAAAAAGCGTTAAAAAGAAACTCAAGCAGATTTTTAAAATTGACCATTCAACACTTGAAATAGAATTCTCAAAAGACGAGTGCAAGTAGCATTTAATTTTTTTACCCACCGCCAGCTTCCTATTTATTTAAAAAATCCGCTTTGATTCTTGGAGTGGATTTTGTATGAGTTTTAAATATGCTCCCACAACTTTTTACTCTGATTTATGGTAATTCATACTTATTTATGTTTAGACTATATTAGACATGCATTTTTTTGAGACAACACTCTTTATTTTAGCACTGTTCTCCGGTTCGGTTATATTGATCCTAGGACTGTGTACTGCATTTATAAAAGGCTTTAATTTCTGGCCACCTCCAAAACTGAATAGTTGGCAAAAAAGAGTTTCTTGGTTTCTTTTTCGTTTTCTATCATATCCACTTTTTACAATTGTCATTTTAAACTTAAAGACAATCGACTGGAATAACACATTTTCGTTACTAGGCGGCCTAACATTTGGTTTTTGTCTTCTCCTTGCGTTCAGAATATCAATCAAATTGGGAATAAAGAACACCTACGGCGACAGGCAAGGTTTAATAACTGATGGTTGGTATTCCATAAGTAGAAACCCTGTTTATTTAGTCACTATTATCGCATTGCTCGGTCTTATAATTTGCATGCCCATATTTGAGGTCGTCACAGTGTCGCTACTTTGGATTTTGATTTATATACTTATTCCTTTTGTTGAAGAGCCTTGGTTAGAAAAACAATATGGGAAAAAATATTTGGAATATAAAAAACGAGTTGGAAGGTTCATGTAACTTAATTGGCTATCACCAAATTAAATTTAAGGACCGTTCATAAATGATGCAACATGCTTCAGATCAGAATTTGCTTCATAAGCATATGATATTATATCTCTTGTACCACCCATTTATTAGGCCTTAGCAGCTATAACAAATTTTTCTATATAAAATTTTCACGAAAATAAAGATAAAAACTTTTCTTGTTTATTTCCCACTGAATTATGGATAGCGTCATGTGAGCCGTACCAAGATTGGGACGTAGGGGCAGAAATTAATAATCATCAGTGAATTCAACATGCTAACCGCCAAAAAGTTATAAAAAGCACACGTGCTGTCCCAAGGCTGGAACGAGAAGAAAAAGGGGCAAGCTACTACAATCATTAATTTTTTAAAAAATTCGTCCCAAACGTGGGACAAAAAATAAAAATTAGAACGCTAAGCTCGTGTTTATTGACGTTAGAAGCTGGCATCAGTCTTGCCTATAGAGGGAGTGAGTATGATTGAAGGGGAACAAATGAATTACAATATCCTTATAGCAGATGATGAAGAGCATATCTTATTAGACTACGAATCCAAGCTCGTTCGTCACTTAGACATAAACACAACTTTTGTAAGCTCCCCTGAAGAAGTAATAGAAATTTATAATAAAAATATAGATAAGTATGCTGTGGTAGTTCTCGATTATAATTATCGTGACTCGAACTTAAATGGGGCATCTCTTGCAAAAAAAATCAAAGCAGTTAACCCTAAACAAGCAATACTCATTTGCTCTGGCCTAAATGATCAAGACCCTGCAATTGAAAGCTTCAAAGCTGGCGCAGTCGATTTTATAAAGAAAGGCTGCGACGTTAGCGATATTGTTGAAAAAATTCGAAGTCACTTCAAAAAATATGATGAAACGAGACGGGTTCTTGATTTTAATACATCTAAAAAAGCAAGGCTAACTAAAAACTCAAACTTAATCTCAAAAATTGGCTTAGTGGGACAGTCGGACTCATTAGCTGAAGTCGCAAAGCAAATTGGAATTATAAGTGATTACGGATCTAATTCAACCGTCTTGATAAGAGGTGAATCAGGTACAGGAAAGGAGTTACTTGCAAAAGCTGTACATAAGTTTTCTTCTAGAAGCAATAAAATGTTCCTACCAATTAATTGTGGTGCAATACCTAAAGACCTTCTTGAAAGTGAACTTTTTGGTCATGAGAAAGGATCTTTTACTGGGGCAGTTACAAAAAAAATTGGAAAATTTCAACTAGCAAACGGTGGCACAATTTTTCTTGATGAAATTGGCGATCTTGATAGGCAGTTACAAGTTAAGTTACTGCGAGTCTTGCAGGAAGGAACAATAGAGCCTATTGGCTCTAATAGCTCAATGACGGTAGATGTAAAAATAATTGCGGCTACACACGTCAATCTTGAAGATGCAATTGAGAGAGGAGACTTCCGAGAAGATCTTTATTATAGGTTAAATGTAATACCTCTCACCGTTGCTCCTTTGAGGCAAAGGTTAGAGGATATTGAGCCTCTAGTACTACACTTCATGGAGAAGCACCCGAACGGAAAAGATAAAAAGTTCTTATACAAAACTATTCAATATCTTAAATCGTATCCTTGGAGAGGAAATGTAAGAGAACTAGAAAATATCGTAAACGGATTGCTAACAATGACTCTTAGTAATGAAATAAGACCGGAGCACCTGAGCGAAGATTTTTTTGTTACTGATGATGTGCAATTTGAAGATTTTAAAGGGAGCTTCGAAGAACTCAAAATCAGACTCCAAGACTACAGTGACAAGGTCCAAAAAGACTATATTTTAAAGAAGATTAGAAACCTGCCTACTCCGCTTTCATTCAGAACTGCCGCGGAAAAAATAAATATTTCAAAGAGTTCCTTGAAAAGAAAACTCGACTCATGGGGATATTCATCAAAAGAGGTTTTTAACGATGGCAATTAGTTCAATCAAAAATTTTCTGATAACTCAACTCTTGAAAACTGTTAGAAGTCAGAATTTTTTGTCTATTCAACTCGATATTACAAATGCATGTAATCTAAACTGCTCGCATTGTTATCACTCCCATCACAAAAATAAGGGGGCGATAAATCTAAGTCAGTGGAAAGAGATTATTGATCAGTATGATTTGCTGTTGCAAAAACTTATCCTGAAGCCAAGGATAGTTATCTGTGGTGGGGAACCCTTGGTAAGCCCTATGCTTTTACCTTTAATCGAGTATATTAACCATAAGTGGCCAAAAACAGAAATTTCAATATTAACTAATGGAACAACTATAAATCGTAAATTATTAGAAAAACTAATTGATTATAATGTTGAATTTCAAGTTTCTATTGATGGCCCAGATTCAAATAGACATGATGAAATCAGAGGAGCAGGAAATTTCCTAAAAGCATTATCTGGTATAAAGTTATCCCAACAATATGGAATTAGAGTTGCAGTCCTCACCGTTCTATCTAAAAAAACATCATTTTGGATATATGATTTCTTTGATTTAGCTAAAACCATTGGCGTATGTTCAATGAATTTTACTAGATTCATTCCCCAAGGTAATGGGTATAAGCTGGTTGAAAATGGTTTAGATCGTGCTTTAACTGCTTTTGAGCTGAAAGAGTCATTTACGAAAATTTATGAAACTGGAAAATTATTAAAAGTTAAGACAGGAACAAATCAGCCTTTATTTCATTTAGTAGATAGCTCTTTAGGTTCCAATGGAAATTTTGGTTTTCAAGGAATTGTAGTTGATTATAAGGGAAATTTTAAAATCTCAAGTAGAGCTGATTACATAATTGGAAATATACTAGAAACAGGGCTTGAAAACTTATTTTTGAAAAATCCAATCATGAAAGAGCTTAGAAAAGGCAATATAGAAAAATGTGGATCATGTGTTCACTACTCAAGATGTGGTGGAGATAGAAATATAAGTTTCGCAGAAACTGGAAGTTTTTTAAAAGCCGACAGTGGTTGTTGGTTTAATTTAGAGAGTACATCTATAGACCTAGGAGGGAAGGTTATATGAAAAATTTAAGAAAAGTGTATTTGATTTTATTATCAATTCTACCAATTTCATCAGTTTCATTTGCTGCTGAATTTGAAAGACAAATTGGAAATGCCTATAATGAGGCTGAATTCGATTTTTCAGGAGAGATGTTGAGAAAGCTAGAAGCTGAAAGTGATCAAGATATGAGTCCATATTATGAGTTTATGGATAAATACGAGATTGAAAGTCTAGAAACCTTAAAAACGAGAGAGTATAAACCACACTTAAACAGAATGCTTAAGTTCTACGTTGATGAAAAATTTGGAAATAACTCAAGTGTAGCAGCATCTCTAAGTCAAATTACTGGAGAGCACTAAATAATGAAAAAGATAGCATTAGCTCTTACTGGAGCATTTCTCATCACGGTGACATATATGACAATCCAAAATAATAAAGAAACTAAAACAGTATTAAATGTTGGTTTTCCTGGATATTGGAAAGACTTGATTCCAGCACTACAACATACAGCATTAGCTGATGCTATTCTACATAACCAATTTGAAGCACTTGTTGGAGGCGGTCATGGTGGTGCAATTGTTCCTCATGCGGCAAAGTCATGGAAAATTAGTGAAGATAAGAAAGTGATTGTATTTAAAATAGATACGTCTAAAAAATTTTCCAATGGGAAAAAATTAAAGGCTAAGCATTTTAAGGAATCTTGGGAGCATGGCTTATCATTGGAATCAAAATCAGCGAATAGTAGTTTACAAGACGTTATTTACAAAATTGTCGGTTATCAAGATTTTAAAAATACGGGAAAGCTTTCAGGCGTGTCGGCTCCAGATGATGAAACTCTTATTGTAGAATTTGAAAAACCTTTCAGAATGGGTCTTGCACACTTGATGGGTGCAAGAATGGCCGCATTTATTATCGAAGACGGAAAATATCTTGGCACAGGCCCGTATATTATCCATGACTCAACTGAAAAAAAAGTACATTTAACCAAAAATCCATTTAACAAATCAGATGCTTATTTCGAAAGAATTAATATTGAAGTTGTTCCTTCTAGTGAGGCTGAAAGCGCTCTTCAAAGTGGGAAAATTGATTTATATGCATTTGCCGAAATTACTAAATTAAAAGATTGCTTCTTAGAAAATAAAAAAACAGGTTGCCAGTCTGGTATGGAAAGCAGACATATGACTCTAAATGTTAATGGCAAAAAAGGAAGGTTTTTTAGTAATCCCAACTACAGAAAAGCTCTTCAGTATCTTCTACATCAGGGGATAGAAGATTCTTTTCCGAACGAAGAAAAGTTCAAGACTAAGGTAGATCCTCAAATATACCTACCCTTGCAATCTGGACGAATTGAAAGTGACAGAGCAAATGAAATAATTGAAGATGGAAAAAAATACGTAGATGATTTTATTAAGGCTACTGAAAAAAATCCGTTATTTTTCGCAACTTTTAATAAACATTCATGGATTAAAGGTATTCTCGAAAATAAAGGGGTTAAACTTTCACAAGAGTCTGTCAAAATTAAAGGCTCTCGTGTTTTAGAAATGTTTTATAAAACCCACGAGCCTGACTTGTTATTTACTTTTGCTAGCGTTGCAAGTGGAGATCCAGATGGAATCTATCACGTGCTTGGAAAACACGGCTCTATTTCATCGCCTATGATACAACGAAGTAAGGTAGCGGAAATTCTTGAAAGTGGTCGGAGTATAACTGATCCAAGTGAAGTGAACCGTCACTATAAAAAAGTGAGTGAAGTCGTTTTAGAAGAAGTTCCTTTTGTACATCTTGGCTTTTTAAAGACTGTTGTCGTTTTTAGAAAAGACAGAATTAATGTAAGAAAGAAGTTTGTTGAACGATCAGACAATCAATTTACAGCATATGAAGCCTTGTGAAAGATGAACAGATGATAAGCCTTAATAAATGGTTTGCTAGAAATGCTAGATACCCATTAATTTTATCATCTGTCTTTATAGCGATAGTCACAATTGTTTTTATCTCAACAGCTTTTATTAAGAAAGAACGAAACCAAATAAGTGTTATAAAACAACTTACTCAAAGTATTTTTGCAGTTGCTATTACACAAAACAACAGACCATTGTTGGAGTCTGCTTTTACTGTTGCTGCCGAAGACCTTGGAGTTAACGTTATTATACTTTGTAACAATGATGAAGAAATGCTTTCAATTCCCTTCTCTATAGAAAGCTGCAAAAAGCTACCCAAAGCAAAAATCACAGAGAAGTTTGTAACATTTCAGCCTTCGGGATTTTCATCGTACAGAGTATATGCATATATAGACAGGTTGCACAATTCTTGGTCATTGATATATACTGCTGCTTTCACGTTTTTCTTCTTAATAATAACATTCTTACTAACTTATCGAGTCCAATGGATTTTTGATAAGGAAATAATTTCTCCAATTGCAAATCAATTGTTATCAGAAAAAGAAATTAAAATTTTAGAGATAAACGATTTGCGAAAAAACTTAAAACAAAAAGAGATGCTGATGGAAAAGGAATTATCTGCCAGCTCAGCCATTGCGCACAAAAAAAGTTTAGCTCATAATATAAAATCCAAAATTCATACATTAAGGAGTGTTCACAGTGAAATCAACAAACTAATTCCTGAAAGAAGTAACAAAACACTTTCTAGTTTAATCAAGTCCTTCACAACTATGCATAATAATCTCAACGATATAGTTCAGAAAGAAGTAGAGGATATTCCATTATCAAAAGAATCATTCGATGAAACTATTTCTCTTGTTAATAGAAATAGGTCTTTCGTTAATATTATAGAGGTACTAAATTCTTGCATTGAACACAAAAAAAGCGAATTTAAAAAAATTAAAATTCACTTTGATCTAACACCTAATCTTTTAGTTTTTTCAAAAATTTCAGAGTTGCAATTTAGACACATAATTTCGAACTTAATTAATAATTCAATCGAAGCAAATGCCTTAGAAATAAATTTTGAAATAAAGATAGATTCAGAAATAATTATTAGAGTAATAGATAATGGAAACGGGATTGCGCCTGACGTGATAGACAGCTTGTTTGAAAAAGACATAACTGCTGGGAAAATAGGTGGAACTGGATTTGGCTTATTTCATGCTAAAAGATTTTTAGAGTCCTGGAATGGAACCATCAAAGTGCTTAAAACAGATAATGCAGGATCAACATTTGAGCTTAGCTTGCCTAAATGGGAGCCTCAGAGAATAGAAATACCATTAAACTCGAAAGTATCAATTCTTGATGACGACCCAAATGTACATGAAAACTGGGAAAACTTATTGGGTAAAAGAAAAGATGTCACAATAACTAAGTTTAATAATACAAATGATTTTGAAAGATGGATTGATGAAGACGTTACTGACTATTCAAATCTACTCTGCTTCATAGATAATGACTTAGGCGAAAAGACTACTGGATCTGAATTAATAGTCTCTCTTGGTATACAAAATATTTGCTCTTTGGTAAGTAACAGTTTCGATGACCCAGTAGTTGTTAGTCGTTGCGAAAGTAGCAACATTCCAATAATTCCAAAAATAGCTTTAGAAAAATACATTTCAATCTGATTTATTTTTATTCACTCAAAACTCTTTAATTCTTTCCTCTTTAAACATTGTCCCAAGGCTGGTTTTCGTGTTTCAGGCGCGGGACACCAAAAAATATAACTATTCCAATGAGTTATAAAAACTTGTTCCAGTCATGGGACGTTTTATAACTTTCAAAATTTTATAAAAACTAAAATAACCAATGTTATCAGTAGCTTAGCTGTTGGCACATGCCTTGTAATAGTAAGTCATGAAATCAAACAGTCAAGTTTGGTTTTTTAAAAAGGGAGAGGAAATGAAAAGCCTATTTTTACTTACAGTTCTAGTACAAGGCACAAACAGTTTTGCATTTGAAGCAAATCTTAAAGGCTCAGAGACGCTCACTACTAAAGAGATCGTTGAATCAGGAGCAACGTCAGTTTCATGCAAAGACAGCAAGCCTACCTGTGTTCTCCAAGGTGACGTTTACGGCATACATTATGCCGGACAAGAGTTTAAAGACATAGTTTGGATTGAAAAACCACTCGGTTCAACGACTAGAGAGGCATTAAAACAACTTAAAGCGGATGGCTTTTGTAACTAACTAAAAATAATTGGGAGAAAATATGAATTTACTAAAAATAGCATCATCACAGCCAGACTGTCCTTTTGATTGCTCTAACCTAGATAAGTACATTTCAAGTGATGAGCTTTGGAGTTTCATCAATGAAAACGTCAATAGATTGGTTCGTAAAGTACCAAAAAGTGAAGAGATAGAAAGATCGCTTTGGGAGATTAAAAAAGAGTTAAATTTTATTTTCTCCCAATATTCAATCGTAGAGATTAACAACTCACAGGAGATTAAATAATGACACCAAAACTTATTAAAGAAATGACTGAACTACTAGAGAAAATCGAAGATCAAAATCTTCACCATAGGGATTCAGAGACTCATGAAAGTTTTACCCTCTTAGATAAACTGATTTGCGAGATCAATGACTTTTGGGACGGCTTTAGAGAGCCGCGCTATGTAGAAAAATATGAACAACTGGTTTCTTAAGGGGGAACGATGAATAAGTTTAACAAACGAAAATTTGAAAAAGAAGAAATTGAAAGATTTGCCAACAAGTTGGTGGAAGTTTTTAAAAATCATTATGGGATTGATATTACTTATGGAAATTTGAACTTTGTCTACCACCAAGGGGTCTGTAAAAGTGTAACTCTTGAATCAAGAAATCGAATTTGTAATTTCAGAGAATCAGTAGACAAGCCCGTAATTAAGTTTGCAAAGAAGGTGTCATGAATACAGATAAAGACATAAGTCTTCCAATCGCACTATTGCTTTTCGGAGCAATAGTCGCTGTTTTCTTAGGACTGCACTTTAAAGCAGATATTTACGGGATCTTAGAGATTTCAGATATTTTGTATAAGGAGTACAGAACCTATATTCTAATTTTCTTAAGTATCATATTTTTAAACACGATCATATCGTCTTTATATTTAAGAAGGCTTCTGGGCCTCTCTAAACAAGGGGCAAGATTAAACTCGATTAGACCTAATGGAGCCAGTGTATCTCAACGAGGGATAATTTTTCTAGTAACTCTTCTGACCTCAATTCTAATGATGACTTTGGTTAGTGATCAATTCATCCCAAAATTTCCAGAAGCGATTGGGGCTTTAGAGATTTTCAAATGGCAATCGTTTTTCTTCAAGTTCAACTTAGGACTTTTTGCTGCATTTG
Organism: uncultured Bdellovibrionales bacterium; assembly: GCA_937936325.1. Classification (GTDB taxonomy): domain Bacteria; phylum Bdellovibrionota; class Bdellovibrionia; order Bdellovibrionales; family UBA1609; genus CALGWV01. Next base: position 41,020 of record CALGWV010000031.1, read on the forward strand.
TATTTTACAGAATAATAGGATTTCTAAAGGTTGATGATCTTTTTTCATCAAGAGTTAAAATTAAAAGATTCCCTAAGGCCAAGAGTCAAATCACTCTAGGCACATCCCCAGCAGATAAGAAAGAAAAATGGGTCAGTTTAGATAGAAAGGCCTTAAACGGTTCAATATTAATCACCGGCTCAATTGGCTCGGGTAAAACTGCTGGTGCCATGCTCCCGTACTTTAAACAAGTACTCACTAATTTTGATCGAAAATCTATTTTAGCAATTGATCCTAAAAGAACTTTCGTTGATGAAGCACAAAATCTTATAGACCAGTACAATCCAGAATCTATTGTAAGAAGAATAACTCTCGGTGGAACCGAAAAATACAATCCAATTTATCTGAATAAGGTTCTTAAAAATACAAGATTTCTGGTTGTCACAAAGATGTTGATGCAAAGTGCTGCTAACTTTTCAAATGATGGGAGCAAAAATTCTTTTTGGGATCAAAGTGCGTTCAACCTTGTCAAAAATTCTTTGATCTACTGTGCGGCAATGAGCGAGTACTATACTCTCAATGAGCTATACAGTGCTTTAATTAGGGCCACAACTGTAGACCTCGCTGATGACTTAGAAAAAATGCTTTTAACTAAAAAGAGTGATTCTAAATTTGATGAAGAGGAACTCTTTAACATCAATTGCGCCATAAATTACTTTAAGCTTGAATTTAAATGCTATGACCAGAAAATAAAAACTAGTGTTTTGGCCACAGCAACAAGTTTTCTAAATCAGTTTCAAGAATACCAAGCTTCACAGATCTTTTGCCCTCCTAAGGATGAACGAACCATATTGAGCATTGATGAGGTTGTGGACAAGGGAGAAATCATTCTATTTGATGTAGATAACCCTGCTTTAGCTAAATCAATGGGAACAATTATAAAGCTTCAATACGAAGATTCAATTTTAACCAGAGTTGCTGATAAAAAACGAGGTAAAGAAGTTCCGGCCTTTCTCATAATAGATGAGGCACAAGACGTTGTGAGTTCTGCTGGAGGTGATGGGCTTGGAGATGACAGATTCTTAGCTAAGTGTCGTGAAGCAAATGCCATTTGTATTATGGCCTCTCAAAGTTATTCATCTATTCAAAGTACATTTAAAAGTGAGGTGGCAACAAGAGAGCTTGTTCAAAACTTTAGAACAAGAATCGCTTTTCACTCCGCAGATGAGAAAACCATAAACAATTACAAAGAATTAGTAGGCCAATCTGAAAGTGAAAAGAAATCTCACAGCATTTCAGAGATAGCCCAAAAAACAGAGAAAAACTATTTACTAGGAGGTTTTGATTCAAAAGACGCAAATATCAGTGAGTCGATTAACATCAGCACACAAAAAGAATGGGATATTACAGGAAGAGAGTTCACAAGCTTAGGAACTTTTGAAGCTTGGGGGCTAGTTTATAATGGGAAAAGGACAGAGCTTAAGAAGCTCTATATGAAACCAAACTTTCTTGAAAGGCCCGAGACTGTCCATAGCAAGGTTCTAGATTCATTGTCACCAGAGGCAACTGGTCTACTTAGGAAGTCAGTGAGGTGGATTCTCGGAGCTTTAACAGGCCTTGCAATAACATCTTCGGCAAATGCTTTTCCATCTATTTGCTCAGTGATTAATCAGCCTAGCTTTAGGTCCTGCTTTTCTTTTAACGTAAGTCCAACGATGTGTGGAAGTTTCCCGCCAAGGCCATGTGCGAGACTTAGCTATTATGTGCCTCAAACTTTCATTGAAACGACCAGCAGCAAAGGACTTTCTCACTTCTCATCTCTTCCCATAGCAGCGGCCCAGTTAGCGGGAGTCATCAAGAAAAAGCCTTACGGGGCCGTGAATGATGATGACACTCAGTCATTTCAGGCAAGGACAATTGCAGTCCCGCTAACGCAAATGGCTTTTTCAGGGATGCCTTGTGGCGGGGCAAGGCAAGAAAAAATGTGTTTCGATGGCATGAGCGAACACATAGACACTCACTGGTCTACGGGCAAAGGCGATCTCTTGCAGCCTGCTTTTCTAGCATGGAAAGTTAGTCCAAAGCTCTGCCTCTTGAAAGGGGCCGCCACCTCCGTGGTAGGCGGCCCCACTGGGGTTGTAGGAGCTGGATCACCTAGTTGCAGTATGCCGTTTCAAACCCTTCCAGTATTTCCTCCATCGGGTATGCCAGTATGTACAGGCTGGGGTGTGATGTTTCCAAGATACGGAACAACTGTTGGCGGCTCAGAGGTAATGGGCTCACTTAATATAGCGAGCAGAATTAAAAGTCTCTCTGTTGAGGTTTTTAAAAATATGCCTGCTGGCTTTGATGAAAAATGGTCTATGCTCTCACCAAATTCAAGTCAGTGCTTCAGAGAATTTGAAAACATGGGAAAGCTTGAAACATTCAACCTCGTGAATAACCGAGGAAGAACTATCGGAAAAGATTTACGTGGAAACTTATTCACCACATGGAAGAGAGTCAGTTGCACAAGAGATTGGGCGGCAGTTCCTTTTTATAAAGCTCAAGTCGAGCTTTTAAGTGCAATATGTAAGGGGCTTAACTAATGGCAATAAAAGTAATAAATGGTCTAACAACAACCTACACACTTTCTTCTGAGGAGAAACTTGAAAGCAGTGGAACTTATACAGGGCTTATAAGAGACTCAATTGATGAGGCGATAAGATTGAACGCCAGTGACATTCATTTTGAACCTACAGAAAAAGGTTTTGTAATTCGGCACCGTATTTGTGGAAATCTTAAACTATTTTTTAATTTAGAAGAATCTAAAGATATTAAAATGCCGCCGGAGATTTTAAAAAATGGAATCACTACAACATTAAAATCTATTTCAAATATACCACTTGGAAGACAAAACGTTGCTCAAGACAGTGGAGTCAGTTTACCTAAACGAGGAGTAGACATTAGAGTTAACAAAATGCCGACCATTTATGGTGAAAAGTTTGTTTACCGCCTCTTTGATAAAAATCAATCAACTGATCTAACCAAAATTGGCCTAACTCCTCAATCACTAAAGGACGTTATTGCAGCAACGAACAAGAAATCAGGACTGATTATTATTACTAGTGAAACAGGAAGTGGTAAAACTTCTACAATTTATTCAATGATTGAGGCCATTGATAGGGGTTCACTAAATGTTTCAACTTTAGAAAATCCAGTTGAAAGAAACTTAAAAGGTGTGAATCACACAGCAGTAAATGACTCCTTCAGTTTTGCTGATGGGCTTAGAGCATTGATGAGGCAAGACCCAGATGTCATCGTTGTTGGAGAAATTAGAGATGAAGTGACCGCTAAACTTGCTGTAAGGGCAGCATCTACAGGGCACTTAGTTATCTCAACCATGCACACCAACACTGCTCTAAATATTCCTATGGTTTTTGAATACTATGGTGCTGACAAATTACAGATGATGAGATCGTTAATTTTAGGTGCGAATCAAAGACTAGTAAAAAGAATATGTCAAAACTGTGCATTATCTACCGAGAATGGATTCAAGAGAGCAAATGAAAAAGGATGTAGGCAATGTTTTTCTGGTTTTGAAAACAAAAGAGAGCTTCTCTTTGAATATTTCACAAGCGAGCAAATCAAAGAAAATATGGAATTGGGACTTAAGGTTTCAATGAATGAAATTTTTAACAATCTAGCAAAAAAAGGAGTCATTGATGAACGTGAAATCTATCGTCAAGGTAGTTTGTTTAATTCAGACAGTGCTTAGTTTAAATCAAGCACTGGCAATTGATTTTTATAACGAGGGAATAGACTACTGGCCTGAAGAAAAAAAGAAATAGCAGATACCACCAACAAAGGCTCTGCTAAAAAAATGCCAGACAAGTCTAAGAAAAAGTTTTCTTGGAAAGAACATTTAAACCCAAACAATGAGGAATTTTATAAAGAAGGAAACCATAGGCCACCAGCTCCATTTGTAGAGGTGGCAAAAAATCCTACAGATAAAAATATCTCAATGTGGCTTAAGTATCTTGAGATGAAAAATAAATTAGCATCAAGACTACAGAATAGAATTTCTGAGTACGTGCAAAAAAACAACAAAGTACCTATAGAGGTCAACTTAAAGGAGGTAAAGAAAGTAAATATTAAAAACGCAGGAAGGTTTAAGATCAGAATGTACTTTGAATCGACTTGTCCACACTGCAAGAGGATGATGGCAACCCTAAACCAATTGCAAAATGAAGGATACTACGTTGAAGCTTTACAGCTAAACAAAGGCCCACTACTCAGGGCCAGTTATCCTTTAAGGTTAAGTAGTGCAAAAGCTGGTGATGCAACAAAACACAAAATAACAAGTGTTCCGTTTACATTAATAGCTGATCTTAAAAATAAAGTGATTTCAAAGCCGATTACTGGTTTTCAATCACCGGAACAAATTAAAAATATACTTCTTCTAATGGAGAAGAAAAACTAAACAATAGCAAATCTCTACTACCACAAAAGCGAGCGAGCTAAAAAACACTAGGAGTTAAGATGAATAGCATCTTATTGCACTCCCGTGGTTCGCTGAATGTACTCTACGAGCTGTGGGATAAACATAAACATTGGTTGATTATTCTTGGAGCACTCTTGCTTCCACTACTTGTCATTGTAGCGGAGACGCACGCACAGGTAAAAATTCCAGGCCAAGATCAGTCTCAGAAATTGCAAGCAGCCGGAACACTGCTGCGTTTGATAGACACTGCTCTTTTTGTATGGCTTGCAAGAATTTTTGCAGGGCTATGTATCTTAAGTGCAGGCTGGCTCATTAAAGAACAAAAATTCGGCCCTGCCGTAGTTTGCGTCTTAGGAGCTTTAATAATCGGAACCTCACCATTGTGGGTGATTAATATATTTGAAGTCGGCGGTGGCGGCGGTGTCTTTAGATAAGGGAGGTATTAGATATGTATGATTATGATGAATTAAGAAAAACCCATCAAACCAAGATTAGTCAAACTCTAGACTCACCAATCATGTTCGCTGATTTGTGGGAACTTAGAGACATTTTATTAAGTTTGATTTCAATTCTTGTATTCGGACTTATTTTCTACTCTTGGAAACTGTTAATTCTTTCGTTGATTTGGACTCTTTTAATAAATCCAAGGATTAAAAGAAATAACAACAGAGGGATTCTAATTCATTGGCCATACAAAATTTTTGGAATGGGCCTTAGAGGGTTAATGAACCCCAAAGGAAACAAACGGTATTCAGATTAAGGAGAAAAATTATGAGTAATTCAAATGATTCAAAAAATGAAACGAAAGGGAGAGATTTTTATGACCACAAACCTATTAGAGAATTTAAAGCGAGTATTTCTAAAAACGGAAAATTCTGGCTCTTTAAAGACATCACAACCCATATTGTCCCGAGGAAGTATGTATCTAAAATTGATATGGACTTCAATCAAGAGCAAGTTGCTGATTCTAGCAGTGGCGATCAAAAGGCTGAACAACGAAATGCTTAGTTCAATTGATAAGGGGGTTAAAGCGGCTGAAATCAGTCGCCCCCCTGCTGGAGTTTATGGTGATGTTGATCTCAGGGTGCTACCAAAATATATCAGCTATAAGGCATCAAACTTAAGGGAGAAAACAAATCTTCATTTCGTGATGGGGCTTATGCTTTTAGCATGGATCTCAACTTTCGTTATTCAAAATAATAGAGTTGAGTATTGGCAGACAAAATTTAGAGAAAAAGAGTTTATTCTTGTTCCATCTAAGATTGTCGGTCACACTCCCGCTACCCCACAATCAGTTCCAGACTCTTATGTGAAATTTGCTGTTAAGTCATTTATTCAAATGTCAGGTACAACAACGCCAAGTGGAATCAGGGATCAGCTAGAACGCTTTGCTGGCTATATGGAGAAAAAGCTTGGGTCTCGGTACTTAGCTGATATGGAGGAATGGATTGAGCTTTCTGAAAAGAAAGGACTCTATGAACAAGTTGAACATACCAATCTTAAATTTGCCTATCATAAAAAAAGTGGCGTCATTGATGTTGATGTTGTCTTAAGACGAGATCGAAGAGAGAACGCTGATTTTCTAGGAACGGCAATGGAAAAAATGAAGATGACCCTACTTGTACAGCAACCCAAACCGGATCAAGAGTGGACGTTTAAGATCGTTAAATATTCACGAAAACCAATGTAGAGGAGAAACATGAGATATTTTTATTTATTATTTTATATGGCATTTTCTGTAAATGCGTTTGCAGAAGAAACTAAAGAAGTCTTTTTTGGAACATCAACTGAAACCATTACGATTCCATTTGGAGAGCCAACGGTTTTAAAGTTTGAAAAGCGTATTAAAAGGTACAGTAATTCTTCAAGTTATATCATTAATCCTGAAGATGAGCTAAACCCCGATTATACTACTTTGAGTGTTGTTCCAAAATTCACTAAAGGAAGTGAGAAGATCACTTTCATTTTAGAAAACGAGAAAATCGCAAGGATCAGGTTTAAAACAGAGTTCAATGAAGAAAAAGAGTTTAAAGAACTCACATTTGAACTTCGAGCTAAATCACACCTTGATAAGTCAAAGGCCCCTCCCATTGGTGAGGTAGAATTATTAAAAGCGATGGTTGGAGACAATGAAGTTGCAGGGTTTTCTAGAAAAGTAGTTTCTAAAACTCTCAGATCGGGTCAAAAAGGCGTATCAAAGAAGCTTGTAAGGATCTATGAGGGAAGAAATATGAATGGGTATGTTTTTAAGCTCACAAGTCATTTGTACAGAAATAAGAGCCTGTAATTTAAATTGTGTAACTGCGATTTAATTTTTATCGAATCTGTCACCGTATTCAATAGCGAACCTGTTCATGGCAGGTTTCCAATCTCT
>CALGWV010000032.1 GCA_937936325.1 uncultured Bdellovibrionales bacterium
AAAGATAAATGCCAAACTAATAATAGATACTAATAAACCATGGAGCAGGGTGGATGGCACATATAATTTCGATAGCTAATCAAAAAGGTGGGGTAGGCAAAACAACAACCTCAGTCAACATGAGCGCTTGCTTATCCGAGATGGGCAGGCGAGTTTTACTTGTGGATATGGATCCTCAGGGGAACGCTTCAAGTGGACTAGGGATACGCAAAAAAGATCAGTCTGACAAGAATGTTTACCGTGTCCTGATCGGTGAATTAGGCATTAGAGACGCTATACAGCCCACTGAACATAAAAATTTATTTATTATTTCTGCAAACCCTGATTTAGTGGGGGCAGAGATTGAGCTTATTGATATGCCTCAAAGAGAGTACAAGCTAAAAGAAGCGCTAAAGCTCGTAAGTATAGATTATGACTACGTCATTATAGACTGCCCACCATCTTTGGGTATGCTGACTATCAATGCGATGACAGCATCATCAAGTTTTATTGTCCCTCTTCAATGTGAGTACTATGCACTTGAAGGCTTGAGTCAGCTATTGAATACTGCGGGACTACTCAAACGCAAACTCAATCCAGACCTCAAAATTGAAGGTATAGCTCTGACAATGTTTGATAGGCGTAATAACTTAAGTCATCAAGTGGTGAATGAAATAAGATCTCATTTTGGAAAAAAAGTATTTGATTCCATCATTCCAAGAAATGTGAGGCTCTCTGAGGCCCCTTCCCATGGCCAATCCATACTCATGTACGATCCTAGAAGTGTAGGGGCGAAAATGTATCTTTCACTTGCGAGGGAAGTGGATAAGAGGTACAGACAATATAAGAAACAGACAGTGTCCCGAGAGAGTGAACTATGAGTCGTACAATTAAAAAAACAGAAAAACGAGCTTTAGGCAGAGGATTAAACTCTTTGCTAGGGCTAGACCGAGAAGAATCTCCACGATCTCGACCAAAAAAAATATTTCCCAAGAAAGTTGTTAACAAAATACCCATTAAAAACAAAGATTTAAGTCCTGAATCAGGCTTTGTTGAGTTGTCTTTATCTGAAATTGAGCCTAATCCGAATCAGCCAAGAAGAGTTTTTAAAGAACAAGAGCTTAAAGAGCTCACTGACTCGATCCAAACACAGGGGTTAATTCAACCGATAATTGTAAATAAAAAAACAAAAGATACTGGAAAGTACATCATCATTGCCGGAGAAAGACGCTGGAGAGCCAGTCAGAGAGCGGGTCTTAAGAAAATACCTGTTGTTATTAAAGATGTTGATGAAAAAACAACATTGGAAATGGCACTGATTGAAAACATACAACGACATGATCTTAATCCAATGGAAGAGGCTGAAGCGTACTCAGAATTACTGACAAAATATAAAATGACCCAAGCAGAGCTTGCAACTCAAATTGGAAAAGACAGGGTGACCATATCCAATACCATAAGGTTGTTAAAGCTGAGTCCTAAGGTCAGAGATATGGTTTCACAGGGGCTTTTAAGCTTGGGGCATGCCAAAGTGCTGGTCTCAATTGAAAATCCTCTGACACAAAAAAAGATTGCTGATAAAGTCATTGGGCTAAACTTAAGTGTAAGAGCTACTGAGAATTTACTCGCTAACAAAGAGAAGGCAGAGTCTCTTGAAGAAACACCACGTGAGAGTTTAATCATCAAAGAGCTGTCGACGGAGTTACAAAGAATATTAGGGACAAAAACACAAATTAAATATTCAAAAGGAAAAGGTAAGATTGTAATTGGTTTTCATAACACAAATCAGTTCAATCAGCTTGTGGAAAAAATTAGGGGTATGAAGTCATGAAGAAGCAAAACATGCTTTCAGCCTTATTAGGTGATGGGACTGCCTTTGAGGGAAAACTAAGCTTTGAAGGTGTGCTGCACATCCATGGAGAGTTCAAGGGTGAGATATTCACACCAGATACCTTAGTCATCGGGCCTAATGCTGATGTGAACGCACAGATTGAAGCTGGTGAAGTGATTATAGCAGGGCGAATGCAAGGTAATATATATGCTCATAAACAGGTAACGCTTAAAGCTCCTGCTCACTTTACTGGCACAGTTACAAGCCCCTCACTAGATATTCAAAAAGGAGTTCTTTTTGAAGGAGCTTCATATATGCCTGATACAATCTCCTCAGCGAGATCGACTGAGGTCTCTCCATAAATTTTGGCCTGTGTCATATAAAGCGTAGAGGTTAATTCTTTCTTGCATTTATTTGAATTATGGTTGATATAAAAGTTCTTAACTGAAAAACAATTGAGGCAAAAATGGCATTGATCAAGGCACTTGGTCTAGACTTCACATTATTCTATCAATTGGCCATATATCTTGTGGCGTACATCATACTCTACTATTTGATATTTAAACCTTATGCACAGGCCTCTCATGAAAGGTATAAAAGAACAAAGGCTAAAGTCGATGAGTTAGATCAGTTGAAAAAAGAAGTGGAAGATCTTCAGAAGTCCTATTCTACAAAAGCAACTGAACTCAATGTAAAAGTAAAGTCGATCTTTGAGAAGCAACAGCAAAAGCTTGCTTTGGAAAAACAAGAATCTTTAAATCAAACAAAAGAAAAAAACGATCTAAGAAAAGAAACCACACGTGCTGAACTCAAAGATCAAAAAGAGAATTTCTTTAAGAGCTTGGATAAAGTTGTAGATGATATTAGTAGCGATATTACACAAAAAGTTTTACAAGGTTAGATGAATGAAGTGGACTTATGCTTTAATTATACTTTTCGTTCAGGTCATGCTGACAAATTGCTTTGCGGCTTCTGGGAGCACTGAAATCCCTTATGGGTTGATCCTTAAACAAACCGTGAATTTTTCAATATTTTTTGCAGCCTTGGTTTATCTCGTCATCACCAAAGTAAACCCTTACATAAAGTCTTACTCTGAACAATACGTAGCAGATTTAGACCTTGGGTTAAAAGAGTTTGAAGAAGTTACCCATCAAAAAGAAGATTATCTTAAAAGAATGTCACAACTAGAGAGTAATTTTGACAGTCGTATTAAAAAAGCTGAGCAGGATGCAGAATCATTCTATAAAGAAGGCCTGCAAGCTATTGAGGTTGAATCACAACGTATGGTGCAAATGACGGATGAGGCTTTAGAAACAGAAAAGCAGTCTGTCTTAAAAAGTATTAAGGATCAGGTCTTAGAGCTTTCATTTGAAAAAAGCAAAAGCGTCGTTGAAAACAAAATGGATAAAACTGTTCAAGAAAGAATTCAGAGCGAATTTATAAAAGGATTGCAGGTGGTTCAATGAGCCAAGATATTAGCTATAGATATGCAAAAGCTTTATATGACCTTGATGAAGGAACTGAGAGCTTAACTACAAACCTAAAAAACCTTCGACAGCTCCAAAACGTTTTTCAAGATGTTGAAGTGGTTGATTTCTTAACAAATCCCAATTTGTCAGATAATCAAAAAGAAAAAGCCTTGGACGGAGTTTTTAGGCAGCTAGATAAAGAGCATGTTCAAAATTTTTTGAAGCTCATTTTGAAGAGAAAAAAAATTGAAATATTACCCATGATTGTTACAGAGTATGAAAAACTTATTGATAATGCCCACGGCTGTGTCAGAGGTACAGTTTATCATGCCCACGCCATTACATCAGCAGAAACAGAAAATATTCATAATCAAATTGAATCTGTAGTTAAGAAAAAAGTCATTCTCAACTATGAGCACACTCCAGATGTCGTAGGAGGACTCAAGGTTCAAGTCGGTAACTTAACATTCGATGATACGCTAAAGACTCATTTTAACAGATTAAACGACCATTTGAAGAGGAGCCATTAACCATGGAAATCAGAGCTGACGAAATTACAAGACTCATTAAAGATGAAATTAAGAACTTTAATAAAAATTTAGAGGTCAGTGAAACAGGAAGTGTTCTTTCTGTTGGAGATGGAGTGGCTAAGGTCCATGGTTTAGACGAAGCCATGGCTGGAGAGTTGGTCCAATTCGAAAGCGGCGTTAGAGGTATGATTCTTAACTTAGAATCCGATAATGTCGGTGTTGTGATTTTAGGAGAAGATCGCGCCATCAAAGAAGGCGAGACAGTCAAAAGAACTAAAGAGATTGTGAAAGTTCCTGTAGGGGAAGGTCTACTAGGTCGAGTTGTGAATGTACTTGGTGAGCCCATTGATGGGAGAGGTCCAATCGAAGCTAAGGAATTTCGAGCCATTGAAGTAAAAGCTCCGGGAATTGTAAAAAGACAGCCTGTTCATGAGCCTCTTCAAACTGGAATTAAAGCTATTGATTCAATGATTCCTATTGGTCGTGGCCAAAGAGAGCTTATTATTGGTGATAGGCAAACTGGAAAAACAGCAATTGCCATTGATGCGATTATAAATCAAGGCGATCAAAATGTGCATTGTTTTTACGTTGCCGTTGGGCAAAAGCAGTCTACAGTAGCCCAAGTTGTTGAAAAGCTAAAAAATGCTGGAGCCATGTCTTACACCACTGTTATTGTGGCGTCCGCTTCTAACCCGGCACCGCTGCAATTTCTAGCGCCATATTCTGGTTGTGCTATGGCTGAGTACTTCAGAGATTCAAAAAGACATGCCCTTATTGTTTTTGATGATTTAACAAAGCATGCACAGGCTTATAGACAGTTATCACTTCTTTTGAGACGTCCTCCAGGCCGTGAGGCTTATCCAGGGGATGTTTTCTTTATTCACTCTAGACTATTAGAGCGAGCTGCCAAAATGAGTGATGATGCCGGGGCGGGTTCTCTTACAGCTCTTCCGATTATTGAAACTCAGGCTGGTGATATTTCTGCCTATGTTCCGACAAACGTAATTTCTATTACAGATGGGCAAATATTTCTTGAAGCAGATCTATTTTATAAGGGAGTAAGGCCTGCTGTAAACGTAGGTAAATCCGTATCTCGTGTGGGTGGATCAGCTCAAATTAAGGCGATGAAGCAAGTGGCCGGAACTCTAAAGCTAGATTTAGCTCAGTATCGTGATTTAGAGGCCTTCTCAGCTTTTGCATCAGATCTTGATGACGCTACAAAAAAGCAGTTGAACCGTGGTCAGAGATTAGTGGAATCCTTAAAGCAAGCTCAGTACTCGCCCATCAAGGTTGAAGATCAAATCATGCTGATTTATGCCGCAACTAAAGGCTTTTATGATGATATTCCCACAGAAAATGTAGCTCAGTTTGAGAAAGAGCTTTTAGAGCATTTATATCAAAAGTATAAGTCTATTCCCGAAGGAATTCTTTCAAAGAAAAAACTCGATGACGGACTGAAAACTGATATGAATAATGCAGTTAAAGAATTTAAAGATATTTTTAAAGCTTAGTGAATTTAGGAGAGTAGAATTTGGCAAACTTAAAAGATATTCGTAGTAGAATAGGCAGTGTTAAAAATACACAGCAAATCACTCGCGCTATGAAAATGGTTTCAGCTGCTAAATTACGCAAGGCACAGGAAAATGTAATCCAGTGTCGTCCTTATGCCAACTCCATTAAAGATTTAATTTTTGATGTTCATGGTGATGAGGAAATTGACGACCCAAGAGTGAGCGGTCCTGAACAAGAAACAGGCAAGAGTCTATATGTGGTTTTGTCTAGCGATCGTGGGCTTTGTGGTGGATTCAACAATAGCATTTCTAAGATCATGTACAATAAACACCTAGAGCTTCAAGAAAAAAACAGCACCCCGGATTATATTTTTATTGGAAAGAAAGTAGGTGTCTTTTTTCAAAATAGAGACATTGAGCCTAAGGAAACCATTTTAAACTTAGCTAAAGAGATTTCATTTAAAATGGCTGATAAAGTGGCGGAGCAAATCTTAGAAGATTTCACACAAGGCGCTTATGATGAAGTTGTTTTTGTGTACAACAAATTTATTTCTGCTATTGCTCAAGAAGTGACAATGGAAAGAGTTTTTCCCATTAACAAAGAAGATGAGCCTACTTTAGAGGTTTCGGATTCCAAGCTGCAAACAGTGGACGGAGTCAAGTTTGAGCCTTCAAAAAAAGTAATTTTAAACTCACTCCTTGATAAATACTTCACTGTACAAGTTTATAAATGTTTATCCGAGAGTGTGGCTGCAGAGCATGCGGCACGTATGTCTTCAATGGAAAACGCGACAAATAATGCCAATGATATGATAAGTAAGCTGACTTTGACTTATAACAAGTTGAGGCAGGCTTCTATTACAACTGAACTTATAGAAATAACCTCAGGTGCTGAGGCCTTGAATTAATATTAGGAGAATATAAATGAGTAGTGGAACAATTAAACAGGTTATGGGACCCGTTGTGGACGTTGAGTTTCAAGGCACTGATCTCCCTGCAATTTATACAGCTTTGAGAGCCTCGAATAAAACAATCAATGCAGATGTCGGCAACTTAACATTGGAAGTGGCTCAACATTTGGGAGATGGAGTTGTGAGAACAATTTCAATGGACTCCACCGACGGACTAGTTCGTGGGTCTGTTGTTGAAAACACAGGATCAATGATTCAGACTCCTGTTGGAGTGGGTGTACTTGGAAGAATCATGAACGTCATTGGAGACCCCATTGATGAGTGTGGCCCGATAGAAACTAAAGAGAAGTGGCCTATCCACAGAGAAGCCCCAAGATTTGATGAGCAAGAAACTTCCACTGATATGTTGATGACGGGTATTAAAGTTGTTGATTTACTCGCTCCTTATTCAAAAGGTGGAAAAATTGGACTTTTTGGTGGTGCAGGAGTTGGAAAAACAGTTTTAATTATGGAGCTCATCCGTAATATCGCAACGGAGCATGGAGGATATTCTGTGTTTGCCGGTGTTGGTGAGAGAACGCGTGAAGGAAACGATCTTTGGCTTGAGATGAAAGAATCCAAAGTTTTAGAGAAAACAGCTCTTGTTTATGGGCAAATGAATGAGCCTCCTGGAGCACGTGCCCGTGTGGCATTAACAGGTTTAACTGCTGCTGAGTATTTTAGAGATGTGGAAAATCAGGACGTTTTATTTTTCGTTGATAATATTTTTAGATTCACACAAGCTGGAGCGGAAGTGTCAGCTCTTCTTGGACGAATTCCTTCAGCTGTGGGTTATCAACCGACACTAGGTACTGAGATGGGGGCGTTGCAAGAAAGGATTACTTCTACGAAGAAAGGATCTATTACCTCTGTGCAGGCCATTTATGTTCCTGCAGATGATTATACTGATCCGGCGCCAGCCACAACCTTTACTCATTTAGATGCCACAACCAACTTAGATAGAGACATTGCTGCTATGGGTATTTATCCTGCGGTTCATCCGTTAAATTCAACATCAAGAATCCTAGATCCCAATGTTGTTGGAGAAGTTCACTACAAAACAGCTCGTGATGTGCAAAGCTTGCTTCAAAAATATAAAGAGCTTCAAGATATTATTGCGATTTTAGGTATGGATGAACTGAGTGAAGAAGATAAGCTAGTAGTTACAAGAGCTCGTAAAGTTCAGAGGTTCTTGTCTCAGCCTTTCTTTGTGGCACAACAGTTTACAGGTATGCCTGGTAAGTATGTGGATATTAAAGATACAGTGAAAGGGTTCAGAGAGATCTTAGATGGAAAACATGATGAGATTCCTGAGCAGGCTTTTTATTTAGTTGGAACAATTGAAGAAGCTTTAGAAAAAGCAAAAACACTATAGGGTCGTTTATATGTCTTTTCAGCTCACATTAGTCACGCCTCTAAAAAAAATATTGGAGAACTTCGAGGTTACTGAAGTTCACATTCCTACCTCTCT
>CALGWV010000033.1 GCA_937936325.1 uncultured Bdellovibrionales bacterium
CCGGTGGAATCAGCTTTGCCAACATCAACACCAAAAATGGCAAGCTCGCAGGCCCTTCAAGCACCCACAGCCTCCGCCAAGCTTTCAGAGCCGGCGAAGTTCCCACCGAAAGAAGCTCCGAAGCCGACAGCCTAGAAGACCAATCCTTTTTCAAAGATGATCTTTCTGGGTAGGGGTTTATATTATCTCTGCCTTCTAGATCTGTTAAGCTGTGGGGATGAGTTTACATAAAAATATCATTTTAAAAAATATCACCGAAAACAACCTTAAAGGCATTGATGTGAGTATCCCATTAGGGTCCTTCAATGTGATTTGTGGGCCCAGTGGATCTGGAAAAAGCTCTTTGGCTTTTAAGACCCTGTATGCCGAAGGCCAAAGGCGTTATATCGAAAGCCTTTCTAATTACTCCAAACAGTTCATTCAAAAATCTCCCAAGCCCGAGGTGGAAGAGGTTCATAATATTCCACCCGCTTTGGCCCTGACTCAAAAAAATGGAGTGAAGAACTCTCGCTCCACTGTGGGCAGCCACACCGAACTGCTGGATCATTTAAGAGTTTTCTACTCCCAAGTTGGACGTGCCCAGTGCCCTACCCATAATATGGACATGCAGAGTTTTTCTCCAGAGAGCATCGCTGAATTTTTGGAAGTCAACCAAAACAACAAAAGGGGCTATCTCATTTGCGCTCTCCCCGCTGAGATACCTCAAGCTGAAAAAGAATCTCTCATTAAAATTATTTTCAAACAGGGTTTTGAAAAATGTGTCAA
The DNA here is from genome assembly GCA_937936325.1 of uncultured Bdellovibrionales bacterium. Lineage (GTDB taxonomy): Bacteria > Bdellovibrionota > Bdellovibrionia > Bdellovibrionales > UBA1609 > CALGWV01. The sequence continues at coordinate 766 of CALGWV010000033.1, forward strand.
ACTTAAGCACCCCGAGTGGAAAAAAGGCCATTTGTTCTGCAAAACTGAGACACTAGAAAGATTGAACATTTTAGACCTCCTCGAGTCTATGGAATCTATTTACCTTATTGTTGATCGACTGGCCATTGACTCTAAAGACTCAAGTCGTTTATTTGACTCTATTCGCCAGGCCCTAAATCTTTCTTTAAAAATAAATACTCAAACAGTACATGGTGAAGTTTATTTTTTGAATACTGAAAACGAGCTTTATAGATTTTCAGAAGATCACTCTTGCCCTATTTGTGATGCGAGCTTGCCCCCAATGAGGCCACAGCTGTTTTCCTATAATAGTCCATTAGGGGCTTGCTCGAGTTGTAAGGGTTTTGGAAATTTAATGGAACTCGATGAAGCCAAGGTCGTCCCGGTCCCAAGCTTAAGCTTGGCCGCCGGCGCTTTAAAGCCACTGTCCATGCCCTCTGGAGCCAATGATTTTAAAAAAATGAATACTTTTTGCAAAGAACATGGAATCAATAGACATCTTGCTTGGGAAAATCTCTCAGACGAGGACAAGGATCTTATCTGGAATGGTGACGACACATGGTTTGGAATCGCGGGGCTTTTTAATTATTTAGAAACAAAAAAATACAAAATGCATGTCCGTGTTTATTTATCTCGATTTAAAAGCGCTTTTGCCTGTGAATCTTGTTTTGGAAAAAGACTCCGACCAGAGGTCAATGAAATTTATTTTAACTCAAAAAACTTTAATGAACTTTGTGATCTGCCTTTTAATGAACTTTTAGATTTTTTTAAACAGGTCGACCCCAAGATTCAAAAAGACCATAAAGAGGTTTACAGTCAAATCCGTGGCCGTCTCCAGTGCTTAATGGACGTGGGCCTCAGTTACTTAAGTCTCATGCGTGAAACTAGAACACTCAGTGGTGGTGAGTTTCAAAGAATGAACTTGGCCCACCAGCTTGGCATGGGTTTGTCTCAAAGTCTTTTTGTATTAGATGAACCTACAGTAGGCCTCCATCCCAGAGACAATACTCGGCTCATCCATATCTTAAAATCTCTTCATGGTTTAGGGAATACTCTCGTTGTTGTTGAACATGATGGTGATGTGATACGCCAAAGCGAACGTGTTTTAGAACTGGGCCCCGGGTCTGGAGCTCAAGGAGGAGAGTTGCTTTTCGATGGTGTTGTTAAGAATTTTCTTAAATCAAAAAACTCACTCACTGCAGGTCATCTCAACAAAAAACAGGTGGCCCTAGTCACAGAAAAAAAGAAATCTCAAAAATGGCTGAGTCTCACCAAGGCCATGGGGCATAACTTAAAATCTGTGGATTTAAAAATACCCCTTCAACAAATGACTGTGGTGAGCGGTGTTAGTGGATCTGGAAAGTCATCTCTCATCGTAGACACCCTCTATAGAAGTCTGCAAGAGCAGTTTCAACTTGAATCTAAGCCCAGCTTAAAACATGGATCTCTCAAAGGCTATGAAACTTTAAAAAACATAGTCCTTATGGATCAATCTTCTGCCGCAAAAAATGCGAGATCCACCCCAGCAACTTATCTTAAAGTTTTTGACCCCATCAGAGAGCTTTTTGCCGATACTTTTGAGTCTAAAGCCAGGGGCTATAAACCTGGATTCTTTAGCCTCAATGTCAAAGCAGGAGGACGCTGCCCTACCTGTGAGGGCTTAGGCTATGAACTCATAGAAATGGTTTTTATGGATGATCTTAAGCTTGAATGCGAGAGCTGCAAAGGTTTAAAATTTAAAGCTGAAACTTTAGATGTGAAATTCAATGGTTTAAATATTCATGAAGTTCTAAATTTAACGGCACAAGAAGCTCTTCAGTTTTTTACGGCTTTTTCTCGTATTCGAAAACCTTTGAATATTCTTAAAGAAGTGGGGATGGAGTATATAAAACTAGGGCAATCCTTGTCTAGCCTTAGCGGTGGGGAAAACCAAAGGCTCAAGCTCTCGAAATACCTGCTCCAGTCTGATTTTGAAAATACATTATTTGTTTTAGACGAACCCACAACCGGTCTTCACTTTAGAGAGATAGAGCTTTTAACAAAATTATTTCACAAGATGGTAGATGCTGGGGCCACACTCATTGTTATAGAGCACAATCTCGATGTGATCGCTAAAGCCCATTGGGTGATTGATCTAGGACCTGAAGCTGGACCTGATGGAGGCTCTATTGTTTATGAAGGATCGCCTACAGCTCTGGCACAACATGCCGGGTGGACTGGTCAATATCTAAAGACTCATTTAACTTAAGCTATGTTTAAAATATTTTGGTGGGATGTCAAAAAACACCTAAAAACTGTATTGATACTTGTGGGTCTTGGCGCACTTGCTGGCCTCTCAAAAGCCAGTGTGACCCCCCTTATTCAAAGATTTTTTAAACACCTTGAATACCCAAACACTCCTGAGTGGGTCTCTAATGAGCTTGTACTCATTCCAGTTTGCATTGCTTTTGTTTGGATTTTTGCTAATTTATTCAGGTATTTAGTTAACAGAGGGATTTACTTAATATCAGAAAAAATAGCACTGGATCTCAGGCAAAAGCTTCTAAGTTCTTACTTAAAAGCCCCGATGAGCTACTTTCAAAATAATACTCAAAATTCAGGCGGCCTCATTAGTCATATGCTTAATGATATTTTAGTGATTCAACATGGTCACTCCAGAGTCTCGGATCTTTTAAAAGAACCGGTGACCTTAAGCTTTAGTTTAGCTTATCTGCTCTATCTCAATTGGCAGTTCACTTTATTTTTACTAGCCACACTGCCTGTAAGCCTGATTATAATTTCAAAGTTTTCAAAATCTCTACGTGGATATAGCTTTACCAATCAAAAATCTATGGAACACCTAAGCACAACACTTAAAGAAACACTGGATGGCTCTCGGATTATTAAGTCTTACAATTTAGAAAACCACATGAAAAGCAGATTTGAAAAACAGTGCCAACACTTCTACTCTACCAAGAAAAAAATCATCACAGCAGAAGAGCTATCTGGCCCCCTTTCTGAGTCGCTGACCGCTATGATTTTTTCTGGAATTTTAATTTATATCTCAGACATTATTCAAAGTGGTGGGATGAGTGTGGGTGATTTTACCACTTATATTGCCGGTGTCTTTTTATGTACAGATGCTGCTAAAAAAATCCAAAATGCTGTTGTAAAGCTACAACAGAGCTTAGTCGGTCGCACTCGAATACAGTCTATTTTTGATCAAATTGAAGACTCCTTACCCCCAGAAGGACATATTGAATTTCCAAAAAATTGGAATGAAATTAAGTTCCAAGACGTGAGCCTTCAAATTGGGAAAAAGTCTATTTTGAAGAATGTGAGCTTTACAATTAAAAAAGGTCAAAAGGTGGCTCTGGTTGGAGCCAGTGGAAGTGGAAAAACTAGTTTGCTGAATTTGTTAGAAAAGTTTATGACTCCAACATCTGGTGAAATATTCCTAGATCAAACACCCATCAGGGCTATTACAAATCAAAGCCTTCGCTCGTCTTTAGCGCTGGTCTCACAAGATATCTTTTTGTTTAATGAAAGTATCAAAAATAATATTTTATTTGGAAGAGAGTGTTCCCAGGCTGAAATTGAAAAAGTCTCTAAACTCGCCCAAGCCCATAATTTTATTAAACAAAAACAAGATCAGTACGAAGAAAATGTAGGAGATTTTGGTCAACAGCTTTCAGGGGGAGAAAAACAAAGAATTAGTATTGCACGCGCCTTACTTAAAGATTCACCTATATTATTATTAGATGAGCCCACAAGTGCATTAGATAATTTTAGTGAATATGAAGTTCAAAAAGCCTTAGAAGAGCTCATGAAAAACAAAACCTCCATCATCGTAGCTCACAAGCTCTCCAGCATTCAAAAAGCAGATCTCATCTTAGTTCTTGAAGAAGGTGAAATAAAAGAAAGAGGCACCCATCAGGAGCTTATAGACCATCGTGGCCTATATCACAAGCTGTACACATCAACTTTGGCGCAGACTAGGTTCACAATACCAAAGCGACTTTAGTATTAAAAAATACTTCAAAAGGTGCCTGGCACCAAAGTTTTGTCATTTAATAAAAATGAGAGTTGAAAATGTCTGTTCCTACTTTAAGTCTTTTGGTTAGCGTTGCTTCTTTGAGTTTAGATTTTAAGTCCCACTTTAAACCAGATTTCAAAAGTTGAGTTTGTGAGTCGATAATATCTACTCTTTCGTAAAGACCTGCTTCAATAAATTTTTTATGTGTTTCATAACCGCCTTCTACAAAGACGCTATGAATATCCAAATTCTGCTTAAGTATTCTAAGTAAATTGTGAAGATCAAAAGCTTTGTCTTTTGAAAAACTCACTGAGATCCAGCGAACATCGGATTTTTTTAATATTGAGCTGTACTTGCTCTTCAGAGCTTTGTCATAAAATATATACGTATTTTTTGCTTCTCTTACTTTTAATAAATTTGAATTATTAATAATTTCTAATGATTTTAAGCTTGGATCTAAAACAACAACTTTATTTTGACTTGAAAAACCAGGATGTCTTACGTTTAGCTTCGGGTTGTCTTTAAGCAAGGTGTTTACACCAATGAGCACAGCCTCACATCCAGCTCGATTTTTGTGCATTTCTTGACTGGCTTCTAGAGAGCTGATTTGCACAGTCGCCCCATCCTGGTTGATAAATCTGTCCTTACTTAAGGCCACCTTTAAATGCACATAAGCTCCATCACTCACAACAGATTTAAAAAATTTATGATTCAGTAAATAGTTTTTATTTTCTAAGATTTGATTTTTATAATGCTCTACTTTTATTCCTGATTTTTTTAATATTTTTTCACCGCGACCTGAAACCAAAGGATTGGGGTCCTTAGTTAAGTATACAAGCTTACCAATAGGCAGTTGAGCTAGAGTTTGAGCACAAGATGGAGTTAAGCCTTGGTGGGCACAGGGCTCAAGACTTACAAAAATAGTGGCTCCTTCTAATTCCTCATTATTTTTAATTGAGTTCAAGGCATTGATTTCAGCATGGGCTTGTCCATAAATTTTATGTACTCCCTCAGATATCCATTCATTTTTTTTATTATATATAGAGCAACCCACCATGGGGTTTCTGAGGGTAAAGGGATAGGCTTCTTCAGCTAAATCTAAACAATGATTAAAAATAGAATTATAATCTAATGGCATTTAATACCTAAGCTTACTCCATCCAACTTTTCCAGTAATTTGGATTTTCCATAGCTTGAAGATCTGGAGCCATTTTTAATGGGACCTTAGAATCCAACATCAAAGCATATTCATCAGTATGTGTTTTCTTTTTCACACTTTGTACAGCTTTAGGATGAGGACCATGGGGAAAACCAGCTGGATGTAGAGTCATCATACCTGCATGGAGGTTATCTCGGCTAAAGAAATCTCCATCGTGATAAAACAACACTTCATCGTAATCAATATTCTGATGATAAAAGGGAACCTTCAGCGCATCTTCATCTTCTTCTAGAGGGCGTGGCAAGAAAGAGCATATAACAAAATCTCTTCCAACAAAATTAGTATGGGCACTGGGTGGCAAGTGTGACCTGTGGCTCATCAACGGCATCATATCATGCATAGAAAGAGTATAAGGAAACAAATCCCCTTTCCAGCCTATAGTATCAAAAATATTTGAGCTATAAATAAATTTTGTTGTCTCGTTCAAACGTTTTACATCTACTTGATCCACACTGAAATCAACCTGGCCCATTTCATGGTGTAAGAGATCTAAATTGGGCTTCCCGAGGGCTTGGATGTCATATACGGCATGACGCCCTACCATTCCTCTATCTGGCTCTCTAAAATGGGAGTTTTTATTTTGAATCACAACACATTGAGTAGCCTCAAAAGCTCTGAAATAAAATGTGAGGCATTTTGGAATACAAACATAAGTTCCAGCTTCATAATTTAAAAGCCCATACTCAGTCCAGACTTGGCCTTTGCCCTTATGGATAAAAAATAGTGTGTCACCATCTGCGTTTCTGTGAGCTACAGAGGTTTGAACAGTATCGAAGCTCCAGGTTCCGAGACTTACGCTATCGTTAAAGAGATACTCACTCCAAGGAGAGTTGAACTTTTTCAGACTAGGGACCAAATCAAAAAGTCTTGGTTTTAGTGGCCCCTGAATATCCACCCAGCGGGTGCTGGGTTCGGGCTTAATAAGGTGAGAAACTGGGCCAAAAAAGCCGCCATGCCCCTGTTCTTCTTCAAACTGGCCTTCTGGTATGCCTTTATGGGCCTGTTTTGTGGGTTTACCTTGGGAGTAATGATGCATAAGCCTGTCCCCTTTTAAAATTGCCGCTATAAATAACCGCGCTCTTTTTGATCTCTTTCAATGGCATCGAAAAGGGCTTGAAAATTCCCTTCTCCAAAACCCCAGTGGTTTTTTCTTTGGATGATTTCTATAAAAATCGGTCCCATCATATTTTTCGTGAAAATTTGAAGCAAATAACCGGACTCATCTCCATCGACTAAAATCTTAAGTTCTTTCAAAGCTTCTATGTCTTCTTTTACATTTGGCAAGCGCTCTAAAAGATCTTCATAGTATGTGTCTGGCACATCTAAAAATTCCACTCCCTGCGCTCTCATGTTACGAACCGTTTCAACAATATCACCCGATGCTAGAGCAATATGCTGAATGCCAGAACCTTTATACTCATCTAGATACTCTTGAATTTGTGATTTGGAATCTGTGGGCTCATTAATCGGTATAGCTAGTTTTCCACAAGGAGACGACATCACTTTTGAAATTAAGCCTGTATTTTTTCCCTTAATATTGAAAAAACGAGTTTCTTTAAAGTTGAATATATTTTCGTAAAAATCACACCACTGCTGCATTTCACCAACAGGGACATTGTTTGTCATATGATCAATGTGCTTCAGACTAAAACCTTTTATTGTTTTGTCTTCTGAAAGCCACTCAAAATCTCTTTCATAAATATCGGCTGTCTTTGAATCTATAAAATAGACCAATGAACTCCCAATCCCATATATCGCCGGAAGCACCCCTTGATCTTTGCGGTCCGCATAAGCGACTCCGCCATTTTTTAAGGCCTGAGTAAATGCCTCAATTTTATCCTCAACTTTCAAGCCCATAGCACAGGCTGCTGGACCATGTGTAGCTGTAAAATCACTGGCGAAACTATCCGGAGTGTCATTTACTAAAAATGTGATTTGCCCCTGCCTATAGAGTGAAACCTTAAGGTTTTTATGCTCAGCCAACTTTTTAAAACCCATCTTAGGCATAAGTTCATGAACACCCTGCCCCGCGAATTCAACAAATTCAGCTCCATTTATTTGCAGGGGGTTTTCCCATGTTCTTTCCGTTGATTTTACTTCAAGTTCACAAAGGCTTTCAGATTCCATCATAATTTACTCCCGGTGTCTTCTGACAGATAAATATGTTAATTTATAAAAGTCAAATTATGATAAAAACTTCTAATAAAAACCATTTTAACGATAGAGAACTTGCCTGGCTCGCCTTTAACGAGAGGGTCCTCCAGCAAGCTGAAGATTTAAGGCTTCCATTGCTTGAGAGACTCAAGTTTTTGGCAATATATCAGAGTAATCTGGACGAGTTTTACATGAAAAGAATCTCTGTCATTCGAGCTCGAGCCCTCAAAAGACAAGACTCAAACGAAATCAGCAGACTGGAGCAAATTTACACTCTCTGCCGTCAACATTATGACAGAGCTTTCGAAACTTATAAACAGGATATTAAGCCTTCACTAGCCAAAAACGGTCTCAAAATTACATCCTGGGAAGATCTCAGCTCTTCAGAAAAGAAGAAAATCACATCTTACTTTAAACAAAACATTTTACCCGTACTCACTCCCATTACTGTAGATCAAGGACACCCCTTCCCTCATATTTCAAGCCTTTCCTTATCTTTGGCCCTAAAATTAGAAAAACACACTGGTGGAGAGCCCTTTTTTGCTAGAGTTAAAATCCCTAAAATCTTTCCTGTTTTCTTAGAAGTTCAGCGAAAAGGAAACCAGAAAAGTTTTGTGAGCATATTGGGAGTGATTCGACACCACATCTCCATGCTATTTAATGGGTCTAAAGTTCTCTCTACCCTCGCCTTTAGAATCACACGAAATATAGAATTTGAAAGAGACGAGGAAGAAGCTGAAGATCTCCTTCAAATGATTGCTGATGAACTTAAAGAAAGGCGCTTTGGTCACACTGTCAAAATGGAGTGCGAATCTGACTCAGACCCTTGGCTATTAGATATTTTAAAAGCTGAACTGCAAATCCATGGTCAAGACATCTATCAAAATCATGGTCCTTTAGACTATTCTGATTTCAATCAAATTGCTCAATCAGGCTCGTCACGTTTGAAGTTTAGAAATTGGTCAGGGCTTGTCCCTAAGGAGTTTCAAAAATCCAATTCTAACTCTTTGTTTTCGACTCTGAGACGACGAGATATACTCTTGCACCATCCCTATGAAAGCTACAAACACACCACTGAAGAGCTTATAAAAACAGCGGCCTCAGATCCAAAAGTTTTGGGAATCAAAGTCTCTTTATACAGGACCGACAAAGATAGTCGGCTCATTCAAGCCTTGATCGAAGCCATAGAAAACGGCAAAGAAGTTGTTTGTGTCATCGAGCTTAAAGCTCGATTAGATGAGGCCAACAATATTGGATGGGCGACGACCTTAGAGCAAGCTGGTGCTCATATTATTTACGGCATGGTTGGGCTAAAAACTCATTGCAAGCTTATTTTAATTACCCGAAAAGAACCTAGAGGCCTGAAGTGCTACACCCATATTGGAACAGGAAACTACAATGCGACAACCTCAGGGGTTTATACTGATTTGGGCCTGTTGACCTCAAAATCAAGTATCACTTCAGAAGTTGTCGAAGTCTTTCATTACCTTACCGGAAAAGCTGAGCCTGCTGGATTTAAAGAGCTTTTAGTGGCTCCATTTAACTTACGAGAACAGCTTACTGATTTAATTTCGACTGAAATTTCAAACCATAAAAACAAGAAACCTTCAGGGATTAAATTCAAGTTAAACAATCTGGAAGACCGAAAAATAGCTTCTAAAATTATTGAAGCTGCTAAGTCAGGAGTGCACGTTGAGCTTTATGTTCGAGGTATATGCGTCATTAAGCCCACGAAAAACCTCGTCATTAAATCCGTAGTGGATCAATTTTTAGAGCATAGCCGCATCCTATACTTTAGGTCGGGAGAATCACAAGAGCGATATGGGAAAGTATACATAGGCTCCGCAGATTTAATGACTCGAAATTTGGACCGGCGTGTTGAAGTTCATGCGCCTATTCAATCTATCAAACTCAAAACTCAGATCCTCAACATCTTTGAATGCATTAAAACTGATAACACTCAAAGTTGGGTTATGAATAACGATGGGGCTTACTCCAGAACTGTTTTAGGTTCGGATGAAAAACCTATTAATTTTCAGGCTAGTTTAAAAAAATATTATCAGAAAAAACACAAGAGGTCTTAAATGATTGTTGCCGGAATTGATTTAGGATCGAATGCGACGCGGATTGTCCTGGTTAAGGCCAGTGCAGCAGGAATAGATGACCCTCAAAATATTATTCTTAAAAAAAGATATGCTTTGAGATTGGGGACAGACGTCTTTCAAACAGGGCGCATCAGCACAGAAAAAAAAGAGCAATTGCTTCTTATATTCAAAGAAATTCGAGATATGTTCTTTGAATACAAAGTGGGCGATTATTCAATAAAGGCCACAAGTGCATTGAGAGATGCCAGCAACGGCGAAGCCATCTCACATCAGATCGCAGTGGATTATAAACTCAAGATTGATATTATCGATGGCAAGGAGGAGGCCCGACTCTTAAGGCAAAGCCTGGAAAGACGTTCCGTAATCCCTAAAGACAAGAATACTTTATTGATGGATGTTGGAGGTGGAAGCTTAGAGCTTTCAATATTGCAAAAAGGAGAACTTTGTTTTGCAAAGAGTCTCCAGGTTGGAACCCTTAGACTCATTGAAGATGTTCGCTCAGGACAGCTCATTAAAAACTATGGTGATATTCTAGATCAAATCGATGAAGCCTTTGTGGACGCTCCCAAAGTTACTGGTGCTGCAGTTTGCTTTGGCACAGGAGGCAACTTTAGAAGAGTGGGACGCTTAAGAAAACTCATCTTAAACAAAACCAGAGAAAACAGCATAAGAAAAGAAGACTTCCCTGTCCTAATAGGTAAACTCTTTAATACCTCTATTGGAAAATTCCCCGGAGTCTTACAGGTCAAAGAAGAACATGCTTGTGTGATCATACCCGCTCTTCTCATCTGTCAAAGAACTTTAAATTTTTGGCCTTCCATGGATATTAAAGTCCCCCAAGTGAGCTTAAATCATGGAATCATTGACGAGATCCTCATGAGAAACGGAAAACTTAATTTTTAAATCTGACATTGGTCCTTACCACTTTAGGTTATGCAGTCACGAGCCTTAAACTACTCAATCTAGACACTTCGGCAGAAACCTTAATGTGAGGGACCATCATCAGCATAATGAGGCACCGCTGTAGTATTTATTGTATCCCAAATGGCTGTTCTTAAAATGTCTTTAAGTAAACTTGAATTATTTTCCCCTAGATGTGTAAGCTCTTTCTTAAAATTAGAGTAAGCTTGTTCAAAGTTTTGTTTTGGAATTTCTTTTCTTAAGCATTGTCCTTCAAAATCATATCCATTTAACTTTCCCTTTAAAGAATATTTTTCCGAGTCTTGTTCTTTAAAATTTAAATAAACTGACTTGTCATCGTTTGAAAGGGTCAGCGTCCCTTTGAAGTAATCCTGATACACGATTGGACCTGTTGGATATTTCACTTGTCTTCGTGGGTTAAAAATATAGTAATCATGAGATTTTAATAAAGGGTCTTTTTCTTCAGAGTCCTCTAGGTTATAACGATTGAAGTTTTGAATAAAATGTTCGGGGATATAAGTAGAAGAAATACTGTATTCTAAAAGTTGCCACTCCTGACCATCGCTCCAAACCACTTTGGCCTCTGGAGTGAGCATATCTCGATATGTAAAACTCAGGCTTTCAATCACATCAATATTTGTGTCACAGGTGTATTTATAGTTTTTTCTAAGATTGAGAATTTGAACTTTTTCTGGATTTTCTTTTGAACCTAATTTCGGAACCTTTGTGTAGGCTGTATTCATATCACATAGCCCTGCAATAATTGGGAAATTAATGTCGTGCACTTGACCAGCCCCCATGTCAATAAACTTATATACATCTGCTAAGTAGAAAAATCCGCTTTTAACACTAAACACAAAAGTCTGCTTTGCTGATTTAATGCTAATTTCTTCACTTGATGTATAGGGTCCTATTCTACGAAGCACATCTTTTTTGGGAATATTACTTTTTGCATTAAAACTACCAACTGAAAACTCTGTATTAAAGAGCACTGAAAGCTCGTCAAAATTTTCAACATAAACCCCAAACCCTTCGGAGTTTAAAGGTTCAAAAACCTGATAGTCTTTGTCTAAAAAATCTACAAAGAAATTTTCAGGCAAGAGTTCTTCTTGTACAAAATCAGAGGAAATATTAATGTTTGTGATTTTATTTTTTTTCTTTTCATACTCGACTGGAACTCCGTTTACAAATTCAAGAAATATTTTTTTAAGATACACATCTTTTGGAAATTCGCGGGCGCCTTGAGGTTCTCTCACCAGTGCCCGACATTCAACAAATTTTAAATTAAGAGTCCCATTATGCCTTCCGCCTCTCATTTCTACGGGACTTGCAAAGCCTTCAGAACTTAAAACTAGAATAAATACTATAAGTAGAATTTTCATTACTCCCCTCCAAAGCCAGATGGCCAGCCTTAAGTGGCCTAATATATATTCATTGTGGGCTTTGATCAAAAGCCTCATGACGCCTGTAGAAGCAGTTCTACAGGATAAGCTTGTCTAATATGATCTATTACTTCCTGCTCATTTACCATCACTTAGGTCTGGCTTTGAGATTCTGTCTAAATTTTATTCAATATTGTCATAATTTTTGACGATAGGAGAGGTACTCAATAAAAGACACAATTGCAGGAGCTACACAATGATCAACTGGGATGAATTTGAGCATATACATGTCATTAAGAAATTAAAATCAATACTCGGCACTTGGTGGAATATTGATGTGATCTTCACCGATGAGCGTGGAAAAGTAAGAGTTGGTGAAATAGAAAAAACTCGTGTCTATAATAAGTGCACCCACCTCATTATTAAAGATGAAAATCTTTTACAAGGATTTCAAGAGCTCTCCGCAGCCGCTATTAGTGATTTAAAAATTACAGGCAATAGATTTGTTTTAAAAGAGTGGGACACACTAGGTTTTAGCGTTTGCTTCCTTCCTATCATTATCGAAAACGAACTCATGGGAACAGTGGTTGCAGCTGGGTTTAAAACCTCAGATATCTCGACAGAATTCCTAGAGCAATTTAAACAAAAACTTTTATCCCATGGCATGAACGAAGTAGATGCTACAGAATGTAAAAGCAAAATCAAGTATGTGCCGGAACAAGATCGCGAACACTTTATAGACCTGATTGAATTAGTCAGTCACGAAATTATAGTTTTACATCTTGAGATCAGTAGTCGTGAAGAAAGAATCAAAGAGCTCAACAAAGAACTTGGCAGTCGCTACAAATATGACAATATGATTGGGAAGTCTAAGTCCATGCAAACACTTTACAGTTTGCTAGATAAGATTAAATTTTCTGAAACCACTGTTTTAATTCAAGGTGAAAACGGAACTGGTAAAGAACTTATTGCTAAATCTATTCATTACAACTCTCAACGTAAAGATCGCCCGTTTGTGATCCAAAACTGCTCCGCTTTCAATGACAACCTTTTAGAATCTGAACTCTTCGGTCATACTAAAGGAGCCTTTACAGGAGCCATAAAAGACAAAAAGGGACTTTTTGAAATGGCTAATTTTGGTACCTTTTTCCTAGATGAGATTGGAGATACTAGCCCCACTATGCAGGTTAAACTTTTACGTGTTCTCCAAGAGGGAACTTTCATTCCCGTAGGAAGCACACAACAAAGAAAAGTAGATGTTCGTATTTTAGCAGCAACAAATAGAGATCTTAAAAAGATGGTGGCTGATGGCACTTTTAGAGAAGATCTCTACTACCGACTGAATGTCATTAACATCAGGGTCCCGACTCTCAAAGACAGAAAAGAGGACATCCCACTTTTATCTGAGTTCTTCTTGGAAAAAGCCTGTGAAAGATCTAAAGTTCCAAAAAAAATCCTCACTAAAAGAGCATTGGAAAAACTCTACGACTACAATTGGCCTGGAAATGTACGTGAGCTACAGAATGAAATGGAGCGGATACTTGTGGTGAGCGGAAACGAAACAAAGATCACTGCAGATCTGCTCAGTGGTAAAATTGTTGAAAAATCACAAGCAAATAAAGTTCAAGGAACCCGTGTTGATGGTAAGCTTAAAGATGCCATTGAAGAGCTAGAAAGAAATATGATCCGTGAAGGCTTACGTCGAACAGGTTGGAATAAATCACGCTTAGCCAAGGAGCTCGGGATTTCAAGAGCCGGCTTAATCACGAAAGTGGAAAAATACGAACTTGAAAAAAGAAAACAACGGGCCTAATACAAACCCCAACCTATATTGAACACATTTACATAGGTTCAATATAAAAAATAAGAGTGAACATACATTCACCCTAACTCTTTTTTTATTTATTAAGCCTTAAATATAGATTGTAATGAGTCACAACGGCTCACGAATACGATTCCATACAAGACACTAATCACTAGTGCTACTGGCAGCCCACCGAGCTCAACAAATAAATGCAGACCTAAGATATTATAAACAATAGGAGCTAATAAGCAGAGTGCCAAAGTGACGTATTTACCCGAGAGTAGCATCACTCCACAAACCACTTCTAAAATTTTTACTGTCGGCATTAAATATCCAGCAGCAAACAACCCTCCCATCACAGCCTGCATACCTGCACCTGGCTTAGGCAATGGAATAAATCCCCCCATCCCAAAAATCATCATCAAACCGTTAAGTCCAAAAATTAAAAATATAGCCCCTAATAAATACCTAGCGACTGTTACAACTTTGTGATTCATCCTTACTCCTTTATAGTAGATAAGCTATGATACTTTTAGATCACTATACTAAACACACTAAATAAATTCTATTTTTAGTCTAGTTTGGGTTGGTTTTGTATGCATTTCTTAAAATTTTTAGTTTACTAACTTTGGATAAAATATGATCAGCTTGTCTCAGATTGAATACTTAATTGCTCTGGCTGAAGAAAAACACTTTGGCCGTGCCGCTAAAAAATGTTTTGTTTCCCAACCCTCGCTCTCAGTTCAAATACAGAACTTAGAAGAGGAGCTGGATTGTATAATTTTCGATCGCTCCAAAAAACCTATTCTCATCACCCAAGTGGGTGAAGCTGTCTTGCAACAGGCTCGATCTATCCTCAAAGAGCACAAAAAACTGAGCTTTATTGCCCAGTCTCAAAAAAATACTTTAAGTGGAGAGTTTAGGCTAGCGGTTATCCCCACATTATCTCCTTACTTAATCCCACTATTCTTAAATGACTTTGTTAAAACTTATCCTGACATACAGCTTAAAATTCAAGAATCCAAAACAGAAGAAATCACACAACTTCTTAAAAATGATGCTATTGACGCTGGGCTTTTAGTCACTCCTCTTTACGATGAACAACTGATTGAAAATCATTTGTTTTTTGAACCTTTCTACGCATTTTTGTCTCAAGACCATCGGCTACAAAATAACAAACTCATCACAGAGAAAGACCTTGATCCTGCTGACCTTTGGTTGCTCAATGACGGACATTGTTTTAAGGACCAAGTTTTGAAAGTCTGCCAAACCAAAAAAGTAAACCATAATGGAAGAAATTTTGAGTTTAGCAGCGGAAACTTAGAAACACTTAAAAATATTGTAAAGCAAAACCAGGGATATACCCTACTCCCCGAGCTGGCTCTACGAGGTCTTTCAAAAAAAGAATATGCCAAGCATGTTCGCGAATTCAAAAAACCCGTCCCGACAAGACAAGTGAGCCTAGTTTATAGTCGATCATTTTACAAAGAAGCCTATTTAAAAGCTTTAGAAAAAAGTATAATAGAAAGCTTACCTGAAAGTATTCAGTCCCTGAAACGAAAAAGTTTAAATATTATTGATATATAAACATAGATCCTGGGAACTGGGTTTATAGCAGATTTTTGTCTTCATTTTTTCTTTTATAATCGTCACTCAGTTTAAGACCTCGCCCCTCCAGGGTTCTTTCTAGCTTTTCTTGATAAATCATAAGTAGCTGCTCTTTAACCACTTCACCTTCAATAACCCCAAAGGCTTGTGCTATAGCTTGAAGGGTGGCCATACCATAAGGCGTGGTCTCCTTTCTTAAAAAATGAGTACTTTTATTTTTAAGACTCATCTTTACTTTCGGGATGGCCTTAAGCTCTTCGTATCTAGTACATACTTTGCTCGCCTGCCGCCAGTTCCCATCAGGAACGATCAAGTTGACGGGTTTTTTGATATGACTTAGATATTCAGAACTTAATTCCATGGCCTTCTCTGAAGGATACAATATTAGGTTATGATAATTATTATTTTGCAAATCAGAAAACTCTAAAACTTCTCCTGTCACACCTCTCACTCTCATTTCTGAGTTTTTTAAAGCTAAGAGAGCCAAGCGGCCTGTATTTGAACTTCTCTTAAGCTCAAGACGGTGAATCACTAATGTCAGTCTGGTC
The DNA here is from genome assembly GCA_937936325.1 of uncultured Bdellovibrionales bacterium. Lineage (GTDB taxonomy): Bacteria > Bdellovibrionota > Bdellovibrionia > Bdellovibrionales > UBA1609 > CALGWV01. The sequence continues at coordinate 16,540 of CALGWV010000033.1, forward strand.
TCTAATTCAACGGGTTGAATGAGGTCACAAAGGCACCTTGATTTATGGAGATGACATTTTAGACAAGGGTCTTTGGTTTTTCTTTTAGCTAACTTCAAAGTTTTCTATGCCAATTTTGGAGCAAGGGTGCAAAAAAAAGCCCCACCAAAGGGATCAAGGTGAAAAGACACACTAGCAAAGCCCCTGCTGGCAAATCATAGAAATAGCTCAAAAACATTCCTAAAGCACAAAGCGCAAAACCCAAAACCCAACCAAAAATAAGTTGTTCTTTTAACCTCGAATAAAAAATTTGACTGATGAGCGCTGGAACCACCAAGAAGGCAAATACAAGCAAAATACCCGCCACACTGACTGAAGAGGTAATCACAATTCCAAAAAGGGCATAAAAAAGAAAATCCCAAATGAAATGACTAGAATCAGGACTCATGGTGGAATTTAAAATAGGTTTACGAAAAAAATAGTGTACACAAAAAACCCCCAAATAAATCATAGCTGTCTTATAAACATCCCCCCATGTGACCCAAAGAATTTGGCCTACAAGTATTTCCTTAATATGCTCAGCGCCATGGGCCATCATATTTACTGATAATACGATTAAAGAGGAGCTCAAAGCATAAACAAGAGCAATAAGAACTTCTTGAGATACTAGAAAATCATATTTTTTGGCCCACGCAAAATAAAGAGCCACAAGCAAAGTGAAAAGCAATGATATAAAATACGAACCTGTCGTATGGTGCTCAAAATGAAAGACAAGAGCCAAAGTGCTCCCAAGGCTTGCCACCTGAGCCAATGAAAGATCAATAAATATAACTCCACGTTTTAATACATGAATCCCAAGGTAACAATGTATCCCGACTAAAAGAAAGCACATACAAAGGGGCGCTAATAAAAACAAAAAAGCTTCCAAATTAATTTCCTATAGACGTCACAAGAGACTCATAGAGTTCAAATAAACTATTCACTTTTTTATGACCTCCAACAGCAATAGCTACTTTTTTGATTTTAATACTTGGAACAGCATTTTGAATTCTCTTTGCCACAGCATCTCCAAAGTAATTCTCAACAATAATGGTCTTGATATTCTGCTTTTTAATTTTTGCTATGAGCCCTATCACATGTGAACTTGTAGGAGCTATACCTGGTTTGGGCTCTAAAACATCAACATTTTCAATACTAAACTCGTTATAAAAGTAAGATAAGGTTTTATGATAGCTCATAACCTTAAGACCTGGTTTTATTTTAAGTTTCCAGGACTTTAGCTTCTCAGTTATTTTGCTTTTATAAGATTCAAAGTTTTTCTTAAAAAAAGTTTGTTTCTCGGGAACTAATTCAGATAGCTTTAAATATATTTTCTCAGCAATTATGACTGAATTCGAAGGGCTCAACATCACATGAGGGTTCCCCTCTGGATGAACATCACCCATTGATTTTGAAATCGGAGTTAAACTTTTCTCTAGCAAACTAAAATAAGAAGAGGCCACAAGATGCCTGGAGCCACCGACCCTGAGTTTAGGATTACGGCTTCCACGAATCACTAATGGGAGCCATGCTTTTTCTAGCTCAGCGCCTATGCTTATTAATAAGTCTGCTTTTGAAAGATTATAGATAAAGCTAGGTTTCGCTTCCAAATAATGCGGATCCTGGGAGCCCTTGGAAAGGCTGAGAACACTCACCTCTTTAAGCCCCACTTGCTCCACCAAGTCCTTGAGATTCGTGGTTGTGGTCACCACATCAATCTTAGAATAAGCCACTGCTGGAATTAAAATGAGATATATAAATAATAATTTCATTTTTTACTCCTTAGTACTCATGGGCTGGGTGAGAGCCTAAACTGATATTGGCTTGAAGTAGAATACTTTGACCTGAGTCACCATCTGAATGAGTCTCATGATCAAACTGAAGCCTTAATAAAGTATATTCAGATAATTTAAAAGCCAATAGTGCAGAGTATGTTTGTTGAGTTTCTAGTATAGAATCCTCTTTTGAGTTTACAAATTCATACTGAGCTTGAAGGAACCATTTTTCTAAAAATTGATATCTTGCCCAATTATTTAATCCATAACTTTTCTCATGATCCATTGCTTTTAAGTTTTTTGAAATAAACTCTGATGACAAAACAAGCTCTCTGGGTTTTCCATTCACAAAGCGCTGCCACTTTAGAGTCAGATCAGAACCCCACAGAAAACTATGACCTTGATCATGTTGAAAATACAGCGCTGACTGCCCCCACTCTATGGTTGTAGAGGAACTTAAATCCCAAAAGTTTTTAAACTTTAAACTATAGGCCAGCCCACGTTCCGATTCGTGAAAAACAACTTCATTTGTAGGCTGAAATGCTTGGAAGAATACCTCACTGAACCAAGGCAGTGGAGCTAAAAAAGAAAGACCTACACCTACTTCAGATAAAGCCTCCTCACCAAACATGCTTTGTTGAAGGAAGCTGCGTGTAATAAAAGGAAGTGCATGGGTATGAACAAAGTTCATCTTTCCAAAACGTGTATTCATTTTACCAAAATACAAAGTGACTGAGGGAATGAAGAGTGTCTCAAAAATCACCTCCTCAATATCGAGCTTAACATTGTGAGAATGGGAGCCTCCTCCCTCTTCACTATGAAGACCTAAAGCCACATTTGCTCTCAAATAGGCATCCACCTCTGAAGAAAAATGGAATTCAAGCTCTTGCAAACTAAAACCTTCATGACCAGAATGTCCACCATGATCTCCATGATCTTCGTGTTGATAATGATGGTTCTTATGTTTAAAAAGAGTCAGGGCATTGATTCCAAAACCGGACTTAAAGTCACGCCCTAAAAGAGTTTTTGACTTTGGCAGCTCCTCTACTTTATCTAAGGCCTGAGCATTTAGAATTAAAGAATGGCTCACTAAAAGTGAAAATAATAAGTAAAACTTTAAAAACCCCATATCTAACTCCTTATACCCTTAGTTATTAGCACTATATATAGCTTCTACAGAATGACTAAACAAGCTTTGAGAGTTATTTTTTGGTAAGGTTTTGAATCTGTGAATGTTAGGGGTAGTGAAAGACTAGACTTCACCCCTTTGCAGAAGGACAGAATCAGGACCAATTATTTATTGTCATTAAGCTATCATCTTCTCTTAATAAGTATAGACAATAGATCGCTGCCAACATTGGCCAAGCCGCAAAAAACAAAAGGTTGGGAGATTTCCATGGATCTAGATACATCATATAAGAGCTCACTGTGGACACTAGATGCATCAGCAAGACTGAGCCATAGGTCCAGCGCTTTTTGACACCTAACAAAAATCCTAAAATGAGTAACATTTGTAAAGCTCCAATTAAGTAGGTCATTCCGTTCTCCAACCCCCCAATCATATAAAACTTGGAAAAAACTTTTTGAGCATGGCCCGGGTTTATAAATTTATCTAAGGTCCACATAAACATGACAATAAAAACCCCTAGCCTTAAAGCCAAAAGCCCTCTTTTTAAATCTAAAATTTTTGTTTTCATACCCAATACTCCTTTTTGGTCATAAAATGAAAGTTCTTAAAAAAGAATGAGACTGTTTTTTTAAATTTTAAGGTCCATCCCATCAGCTTAAATTAATATTTTAGCAATTGTATACTCATCATAGTACTTGCCGTTTATAAAGGCTGCTGCTTTAGAGGTCCCTTCAATTTTAAAACCCGCCTTTGTGTAGAGCGCGACACCTCTGTCATTATTGACTCTAACTGTTGATTGAATTCTTTTTATTCCACTTTTTAAAGCATAGGCCTCTTGAATCTCTAAAAATTTTTTTCCAATACTCTGGCCCCAAAACTCTTTAACAATCCCCATTCCAAATTCAGCCACATGGCCACCCCATGGATGTCCATGTCTTGGCACTTTTAAATTAGAAATACCAACAAGTCGTTTTTTTAAAAAACCACCATAGCTTACATTTACAGGATGATCGAACTGATCCTGTTGAAATTCTGAAGACACTGCAATTGATGGCAAACTCATCTCAGGAAAATGCATAGTGTGAACAGATTCAAGACTTAAACACTTTCTAACTTTGATCACCTCTTCGCCATCTGAAAAGATTAATGATCTTATTTCTAATTCGCGGCCATCTTTTAATTTAAATTTTTGTTCTTCTATAGCAGCCAAAATTTACCTTTATTAAAGTTATCTTTATCAAAAATAATTTTAAAGTCCTGAGGGCGCAAATACAACGACACTAAATCCAATAGATTTTTTTCTGGAGCTTGGGTTTTGATAGGCGTGGGGTTCATCCCCAGGAAAACTCAGCAAATCTCCGGACTCTAAGTCGTAACTGGTTTTGTTGACATAAACCCTTAGTGTCCCCTCTGCACAATACAAATACTCTTTAGTTCTAGAAATGTGGGGTGTTCCTTTGAAGCGGGCACCAGGCTGAAGTGTCATTCGGTCAATCTCCATACCCGGTATAGGGTCAGGCAAAAGTTTTGCAATTATAATTTGATCTCCAGACTTACTTTGAAGCGGAATATCTGTAGCCTTTATATGTTGAACATTAGATCTAGGTTTACTGATAAGCTCCTCTACTGAAACATTAAAAGCTGCTGCTACTTTTGAAAGGTTAGCCAGAGACGGGTTACTTTCACCTGACTCGATATAGGTCAGCGTAGACCTTGGGATACCTGCTTTTTCAGCCATTTGAAGCTGACTAAGCCCCTGCCTTTTTCTTAGATTTAAAACATTTTTAGCAAGCTGTTTTGAAAGTGTCTCTATCATATTAACCATGTGCTAGTTTATTAGCATATATGTTGGTGTTTTGTCAAACCAAAGACATCCTTAATTTACAAAAGGAGAACAAATGAACAAAAATTCAGTCACATTAGATCATATTAATTTTACAGTCGCCAACTTTCACGAAAGCACAAATTGGTACCAAAAAATCTTTAATTTCGAACTTGTAGAAGAAGGAGTGAACCAAGAAGGACGTCGGTGGGGGATCCTAAGATCAGGCAACTCAATGCTTGCGATCTCAGAACACCCAAATAAAAAAATAAACGATGGGGAGGATTTTCATAAAATGTATCATTTTGCCTTAAGGCTCACAGACCCTATAGTTTGGAAAGAAAAAATTGATGAACACAATATAAAAGTTTATTATTCTGGCCCCCTTAAGTATCCAAACTCAACTTCATGGTACATAAAAGATCCAACTGGAAACGAAATCGAGGTGACAATTTGGGACAATAATACAATAAAGTTTAACTAGCTTCTACGAACACTGTTACGGCTCTCTTTGTGAAATAGAGAGCGTAAACTCAATAAACTTTGATTTCTCATTCTCTTATAAGCGCTCATTAAAATTCTTATTACTTTTAATAATCTATGTTGTATAGAGCTCTTCTCTTAAAACTATTTATACTTTAAACCCCACTAGAAGTCGTAAAAAAAATAAGTTAAGATTTTAAAATGGAATCAACTCTAAAAGTATCTATAATTCTTTATCTATTTTCTACAATGTCTTTATTAGGGTGTGTTTCTGAGCCTAAAAAAGAGAATATCAATAAAAAAGTAGAGATTGGAATCAGCTTTACTTCAAGTACAGGCGAAACCTCCTGGTTAAATAGGGTCGCCCTTGAAAAGCTAAGAACTTCTAGCTTAGTGGTTAAAGCTAACCCCGCATACAACGGAGCTACAAAAGAATATGTTGGGTTGAGCTTCATTGATTTTCTGAAGCTTTTTGATCCAAGCCTAACAGTATCAGAACCCTTTTGGATTAAAGTGACGACAATCGATGGTTGGACACCACCTATTTATAAATCTTCGCTTTTAATAAAAGGTGAGGCTCTTATAGCAACTCGAGAGAAACCCTCGACCTTATCCTCCCCAATTTCTGAAGATGGTTTGTGGACTATTGTAGTCACAGAAAAAAAGAATTTTTATCCAGGTCCATTTTACATCGTTTGGAACGACAGTGGTAAAAACCCAGATATCATGCCTCTTCAGGTGGCAAGTATTCAGGTCCTGACAGAGGGGCCTTAAGAGACAAGGTCTCTTGCTTTTTGCCAAACACTCTTAAGTATCTCGTACCTATAGCTATCGAACGTCTCAGAGTTAATTTTTCGGTCACCAATCATATGCCCCACTAGTTCATGACATTAAGTTTGCGTAGTTATGAGCTTATGAATAAAATAACCTAAAAAAAGTAAAGCTAATCCCAATAAGTAACAACTCCAAAAATTGAGATGAAGCTTCTTAGCGAACAGAAAAGGAAGAAAGAATAATAATGAGACTGGCACCGCGATAAAAATGCTCTTTGCATACTCTACTGACTGATCTGAGCTCCCCCATTCTAAATGAGAAAAAGCTAAGGCCAATAAAGTCGTGAGCGGCAATGCCGTTATAAAACCTGCCAGAGATGTGTGTTTTCCTGAGAGCCACGACACCCCACTGATCAAAACAGCCGCGAGAATAATTTTACCTGTTATTAACAGCATAATCGTTGCCCCTTAATTTTTGGCGGTCTCTACGAAACCTCAACACTCCCCACTAGATATGAGATATATGGATAGCTTACGAGTTATTTTAATGCTCATGATGGTGCTCATTATGTCTTTGCTGATCCAATTGAATATGTTCGTAGATGTGACTCTCTTTTCCAAAACCAAATTCGTCAGGCTTAGAGGTGTGTAAATACCCATGCATCTGCATGAGAAATAGTAAAAATCCTGCTAAAATCAGACCATGGTTGAGAACCCGAGAGAGCCTATTGAAAGCACTCAGTTTTCTCAACCAATTTAGACATACTAGCATAATACTCAGAGCAAAAATTTGTCCGAGCTCAACACCAAGATTAAAGGAGATGATCCTCATCAACGTGGGGCCAAACTCCTCCCCTAGTGGGAGTTGTTGTAAGCGCGTGGAGAGCCCAAACCCATGCATCAACCCAAACACAAAAACCATGAGCAAAAGATTCGGCGCTGAGGTCATCCCAAAATACTCTTGGAAGCCTTTATTGTTATCAAAGCCTTTATAGCAAACTGTAAGTGCAATCACAGCATCAATCAGCCAATAGTTTGCGGTGATCCCCATAAATGTAGCAAAGATCAAAGTAAGACTGTGCCCAATAGTAAAAGCACTGATGAACTTAACAATATCTTTGAAGCCTTTTAAAAAGAAAATCACACCAAACAAAAATAAGAGGTGATCATATCCCGTGAGCATATGCTCTGCACCCAGTACAAAGTATTTAAAATACCCTCCCTCGATCAAAGCTTGTTTAGCCCCTTCGCTGATACCATGAGCATAGGCACCGACAGACCAAAACAAAACTGAAAAACTTAAAAGTAGCTTGCACATTTTTACTCCAAAGAATTTAGATTAAACAAAGATATAATAACCTAGAATCAGCCAGGACCGCCACTTAATTTAATCCTGTTTCAGACTTGTAGGAATTAATTAAGGTCTAAAAAATTATGCATCGCAACTGCGGGCCCCACTTCTCTAAGCTTACTTAATTTTTGCACTCTTATCTGGGCTAACCCCTAATAAGCCTAGTTAGAATATCCCCACATATACATAAACCTTTATACATTTGATTTCTCTTTTAATTGGATAATTATTTTTCTCTCTACAGCCACTACCCAAAGCACGATGATTATTTCAGAAATAAAATACAAAGCTCCAAAGTTTTGAACATCATTCCAATGGAAACAAAGTATTGAAAATGTCAAAATACAGTAGAGTGTGTTCAGTGTAGAAATTATATTGAGCCACTTTGGGTTTGCATGATCTACATAATAAAAACAACTTAGGGAATACACTGCAAAAAGCATAGGGAACATACTTAAAAAATAAAGGGTCGTCACAGGCAGCCCCACCCAATTCTGCATCATTGGGAGTACTATACCCAAACAAGCAGCACTGATCAGCGCACCCACTGCGTCCAAAATAAAAATATTTTTTTTATTTAGCATAAAATTAAAATATCCTTTCTAGCGATAGGTTTATACTATTTGATTCTTAAATAGTTTAGGTTTTATATATAAGTGTAACTTTATCAAAGGATGTACAAGTGAAAACACAAATGACGGCTCTATTTATTTTAATGGCTTTCCAGATAGGATGTTCAGAGTACAAGAACGAAAAACAACTTCAGACTCAAAGTGATGCACAAGCATTAGAATCTAAATCTGTTGGCCACAAAAAAGGTGACGCCAAGCCCATCAATTTTTGGTGGCCCGAAAGATTAGACTTGAGCCCATTGAGACAGCACTCCAAAGAATCCAACCCTATGGGGAGAAACTTTAACTATGCCTCCGAATTTGAAAAAATTAACTTAAAAGAGCTCAAAGCAGATATTGTTAAAATCATGACAACAAGTAAGGATTGGTGGCCTGCAGATTGGGGGAATTATGGCCCTTTTTTCATCAGAATGGCATGGCATAGTACTGGTACCTATCGTCAAACCGATGGCCGCGGTGGAGCTGGTGGTGGTCAACAGAGATTTGAACCTCTAAACAGTTGGCCCGACAATGCAAACCTGGACAAGGCCAGAAGACTCCTTTGGCCTGTAAAAAAGAAGTATGGCAAAAGCCTTTCCTGGGCTGATTTAATGGTTTTAACTGGAAATGTAGCCATGGAATCTATGGGTTTTAAAACCCTAGGCTTTGCTGGTGGTCGCCAAGATGATTGGGAAGCAGATCTTGTTTACTGGGGACCAGAAGATAAAATGCTGAGCGCTGTCCACCGCTATCATGGTAAGGGAAAAAAGAGGACACTCAAAAAACCTCTTGGAGCCGTGCAAATGGGCTTGATATATGTCAACCCCGAAGGGCCTGGAGCAAACCATAATCCATTAGACTCCGCTCAAGACATTAGAGAAACCTTTGGCCGGATGGGTATGAATGATGAAGAGACTTTTGCACTCATCGCAGGTGGACATACTTTTGGTAAGGCTCACGGAGCTCACAAACCCAAAGATTGTGTCGGAGCAGAACCTGCAGGAGCTGACATTGAAAAGCAAGGCTTAGGCTGGAGTAATAAGTGTGGAAAGGGTCATGGGAAAGATACTGTCACCAGTGGTCTTGAGGGGGCTTGGACTGCAGCTCCAACAAAATGGACACATATGTATCTGACAAATCTCCTAAATTTCGAATGGGAGAAAACTAAAAGTCCAGCTGGAGCGACTCAGTGGATACCTAAAAAAAATCAGCTCGCCAATACCGTCCCCCCAACACACAAAGATGCAAAACCAAGCACACCTATTATGCTAACTTCAGATTTAGCTTTAAAAAAAGATCCTGAATATAGGAAAATTGCAGAGCGTTTTCTCAAAGATCCTAAAGAGTTTGAAAAAGCTTTTGCAAAGGCATGGTTTAAACTTACTCATAGAGATATGGGGCCTCGCTCGAGATATGTGGGCCAAGATGCTCCTCAAGAGCTCATGCTTTGGCAAGACAATGTTCCGAAAGCAACGCACAAACTCATTAATAAAAATAATATTGCCACTTTAAAGTCCAAGATTCTAAGCTCTGACATCAGCCATGCAGATTTAATTAAAACAGCTTGGGCTTCAGCATCAAGCTTTAGAAGCACAGATATGAGAGGGGGAGCTAACGGGGCTCGTCTACGCTTAGCACCTCAAAAGGATTGGTTAGTGAACAACCCTGAAGCACTTTCTAAAACTTTACTTAAACTATCAGAAATACAAAATAATTTTAACAAAGGTGGGGGACATGTCAGCTTAGCCGATCTCATTGTCTTAGCTGGTGACGCCGCAGTTGAAAAAGCGGCCGCAAATGCTGGTGTTAAAATTAATATTGCTTTTTCACCGGGCCGAACAGATGCCACTCAAGAACAAACAGATCCTCAATCATTTTCGTTATTAGAACCCAAGGCAGACGCCTTTAGAAACTATTACAGTGATGAAGCCCCTATGTCGCCCCTATTAATGCTTATTGATAAAGCAAATATGCTCAAGCTGACTGTTCCAGAAATGACAGCTCTTATTGGAGGTCTCAGAGTTTTAAAAGCAAATACAGGAAGCTCTAAACACGGATACTTCACGAACAAAAACGAAACTTTGAGTAATGATTTCTTTATCAACCTACTTGATATGTCGACCCAATGGAAAAAAACTGAAGTCGATGGTGTTTACAAAGGAGCGGACAGAAAGACAGGCCAAGACAAATGGACCGCCACGCCGGTGGATTTAATTTTTGGGTCACACTCTGAATTGAGAGCTATAGCAGAAGTTTATGCCGCTGACGATGGCCTTGAAAAATTCATAAATGATTTTTCTTATGCTTGGTCAAAAGTAATGAATCTAGATCGGTTCGATCTCAAATAATTTTCTGGGTGCCCTGCACCAGATAGTATTGCAATGCCATACTACCTGGTGCAGGGCACCCAGAAATACCAAAAACTAGTTTGTATATGGATTAAACGATTCCCCAAAAGGGGAAAGGATTATTGATATTTGACAATTGGTGGAGGCGGGGGGAGTTGAACCCCCGTCCGCAAGTGATCCGCACAAAGGCGCTACATACTTAGTTTGGGATTAATTTAAGTTTGATTTTCTCCCCAAACAGAGAATCACAAACCGGTCTTAAAGATTTTTTAAAACAACACCCCTCTAAGCACAGTGAAGTTCGAGACAACTAAAGTGGCGTCAGGTCCTAGAATCGTCGTCACTATCTAGGGTGACGGGCAGCAATTAAGCGGCCAGTTTTAACTGAGTAGTATCAATTATATTTTTGCAATGTTTTTAACGAGGTCCTCATGCTCCCCGGTATGCTCCTCAAGTTTCACAACCCACGTCGAAGCCATTACGCCCCCGGTGCTATAAAACTTAATTAAATGAGTTTAATTCAAAATAGAATTAAACCATAAGATAGAATACCTAATTTTAAATTAAAATGCAATGAGGAAGTGAAAACTCTTACCTAAGACTGTCCTAAAACAAGACGCTATAGCCTTTTTTAGCACATCTCAGAGTCTAGAGCCTTATTAGCTAGGCGATCCGCCTCTGCATTTAAATCCCTCAACACATGCTCAAAGCTGAGAGCTTTAAACTGAGGAGTCAGTTTTTTGACTTCTTGATAAAGAGGTTTAATTTTTTCTGACTTTACTTTGTATTGACCTGACAGCTGCCTGACTAAAAGCTGACTATCGGTTCTTAGAATAATTTTAGAAGCTTGTTCTTTTTGCTCCACAAGATACTCTAAGGCCTTAATCACAGCTGTGTACTCAGCAAAGTTATTGGTCTGATCGCCCAAACGTCCGTAAAGCTCAGTCACTTGGTCTTTGTCTCTCACAACATAACAACCATAAGACGCCGGACCAGGATTTCCTCTTGAGGCTCCATCAGTGTAGACATAAATTATTGGCATTTATTTTCCTTTTTAAGTAGTTCTTGTTTTTCATTTATCAAAGAGCCTAACTGTTCCTGATCTAGAAAAGCCTGATCTTCCTGCCCTACTTTCGGTGATTCAGCTTCAAGTTTAGACTGATATTCTTTTATTTGTAGAGTTAAAAACTCTAGTCTTGAACATGCATACTCAGTTTGATAAACAGAGCAGACTGGTGGATACTCTCGCCCAGATTTTCCAAAAAAAATAATATTAGATTTTGCACAATATTTTGTCTCAGCATTTGAGTAGGATTGATTGAACTCAAAATCTGATCGACAAAACTGAATTAGATTATTATGACCGAGATATAAAAGCTCATTAGCACGATCAGCCGAACAAAATATTTTTTTTTCATTTTGATAAAAATTAGAATAGTTTTTAAAAGTTTTCGAACAAATCAACAGGGGCGACAATGCGTTCCTCACTCTATAGCCGTTTCGACTTGAATCAAAGCAAAATGACTTCAAAGATTCTAAATAAATATCTTGATATGCTTCAGTAGGGTCTTCATTACACAATTTGGCAAACTCAAGAGATTTGTTTTCTAAGCCTTTCGAACCTGAAATTTGCGCCATAGACTGAGCAGTTTGATTACTACAATTAAACTGAGACGACACACTCTTGCAACCTAGTAGAACTAATAAAAACAAGAAAGGTATTAAAATAGACTTTTTTTCAAACATGATGCTCTCATCATAATTCTCAACGCCAAGGCTGGCAAATTACAATCAGAAATTGAGAGACCTTAGAATTTGGGATTCATCTTAAAATAAAGCTCTACTAGATAAATTAATAGTTAAAAACATCTCTTCAGGAGTCCCTGATTTAGATTTTAAAGAAAGGGCTCAATAGGCGTTAAGAGAAGTGCACTGTGCGTATTTTAAAATGCACCATAAAATGGCACATTGCGGAGACGCTCTGTGAACGAGAACGTGTTTTTAGCCTTTTCTTTAAAATCTAAATCAAGGTTTCTGAAGAGATACCCACTATTTCTCTTCTGCTTTTTCCTGCTCTCCGATTTGGATGAAACCAAACTTTTCACCGTTATAACGAACAAGATTAGGTGTGCCATCCAAGACTGTAGCTAAATTTACAGGACGAGACCAAATCTTATAGATGTGTGACAAAGTTTCTTGCATATAATCAGGCTGGAGGTCGACTCCTTCATAAGTGTGACTCAGGAGAAGCTCTCCTCTGTTTTCAAAATTGGAGTCTACAACGCTAATCGTGGGTTGGCCGAAGTTCGTGAGTTGGAACAAAAAACTCGCTTTTATAGCTTTAAAATTTTTAGCATCTACTACAAATTGATTTGTGTTCTGATCATATTTATAAACAAACATTTTATTCTTAACACAGAAATCTTCTGTTAAAAATTCGTCTATAAAAATCACATCATTCATATGCTTGCGAACTTCAAAGATTTTTTCTTGTCCTTTTTTTGCATTGGTATTCCAGGCTTTTTTTGCAGCCTCGTCTGTACAGCTCTCCCACTCGCGGCCGTGCTGACCTCTGTCCCAACGCTGCTCCACATTTCTAAAAAGCTCTATCCCGACTTTGTAGGGGTTAAATCCCATAGGAGACATGGCCATGGTCCCACTATGCACATCTGCAAATTGTATAATCTCAGATGAGGTGCAAATCTCTTCGGTCATCATTCTTGAATGCCAATAAGAAGCCCACCCCTCATTCATAATCTTAGTCATTCCTTGAGGAGCAAAATAATAAGACTCAGATCTTATTATTGATAAGACATCCTGCTGCCAGTCTTCAAGAGGTGCGTTTTGTAGTAAAAAAAGTAAAACGTCTTTTTCCGGAGGTAGATCTGGCTTAAGAGGCTCGGCGGATTCTAGATCGGGATCCAATTTATGCTTTAGCCCCATGGCTTTAATATAAGACGCCAAATATGGCTTAATCTTGTAGCTTGGCTTAATAGTGTTTTCGGGTGGAGGTTCTGAATTGGGTTCTTTTGATTTAATTTTTCCTTGATATGGAGAGTGTCGATCAATAAGGTTTTCCAAACTCAAACAAGCATCAATAAAATTTTCCACAGTATCATAGCCAAAGCGTTCAACATATCTTCTGATACGTGTGGAGTTGTTGGCCGTATTGTCCATCATCTTACGATCTGTTTTCGAAAACCAAAAGTTGTTTTTAAAAAAATCACAATGTCCATAGACATGAGCCATAACTAACTTCTGATCGAGTAATGAATTTCCTTCAAGCAGATAGGCGTAGCAAGGATCATTGTTGATCACTAACTCATAAATTTTGGAGAGCCCGTACTCATAGCCTTTAGATAGCTTTTCGTACTCCATCCCAAAACGCCAGTGAGGATATCTTACTGGGAAACCTCCATAGGCCGCAATCTGATTCATTTGTTTGTAGTTCACCATTTCAAAAACAGTGTCGTAAAAATCTAAGCCTCTTGCTTTTGCTAATTTTTGAATTACCTTTTGCTGCTCTACTAATTCTGATGGGAGTGACGACACCTCTTACCTCCCCTTACCTAGAAACTTTTTAATTGAATTCGGGATGTCTTCTTTATTTTTAATCTGACTCCTAATAATTTTTTCCTCATGTTTACACTGAGCCTCTAAATCTTTGATGAATTGCCCACTTCCGTATTTGGATTCCACCTGCCCGTAGCAAAATAGATTGATTCTTTGGATAAATTTCTCCTCAATGATCTTTAAACATAATTTTGTGTCATCAGAACTCCAGTTATCCCCGTCACTAAAATGAAACAAATAGGTGTTCCACTGGTCAGCCGCATAGTCTGCCTGAATGATTTCATAGGCTTTTTGATAAGCGGCACTGATCAAGGTTCCGCCGGCCTCGCTCACCTTAAAAAAGGTTTCTTCATCTACTTCTTTAGCCTTGGAGTCATGGATAATAAACCTTGTCTCTAAACCTTTATAGTTTTTTTTAAGCCAAGCATTAATCCAAAAACTCTCCAGACGAACAATATCTTTTTGCTCTTGCCCCATTGAACCAGATACATCCATCATGTAAATCACAACGGCCCTGGCTTGAGGTTCTTTAATAATCTTTTGGCTTCTGTAGCGCTGATCTTTTTTTATTGGGATGGCAAATGTTTTTCCGGAAACATAGTTTCCAGAAATAATTTCTCTAGTAATAGCTTGTTTGTAGGTTCTCTTAAAGTGTCTCAAGCTTTGAGGCCCTTCAGTAGAAATACCTGAATAATTATGTTTTTTTGAATTTATTTTAGCGCCAGACTTAGGCTCTATTCTTGGAAGCTCGAGCTCTTCACCTAACATCTCGGCCAATTCATCGATGCTCACTTCAACTTCAATGGCATGATCGGCACTTTCAGAGCCTGCCTCTCCCGCTCTACTGCCATCACCTGGTTTTCCGGATACAGGTTCGCCGTCTTTAGCGTCGCCTTGTCCTACGCCCCCACTTTCTTTGGGGCCGTACATAAATTTAGGAATTTTAATTCGAGGAATAGGAATTTTAACAAATTCTTTTTCTCTTTTTCCTATCATTTCTTCATTTACAATATGCTTTTTAAAGTTCTCTTTGATGCGGCCTTTGATAATATCTTTAAATCGCGAATGGTCATCTTGAATACTCAACCCTTACTCCTAAAGTCTAAGCTTTTTTAACATCACCCCGAGCAAAAATATTTGCGACATACTGGAGTACATCATGGGCAGAGACCTCGTCATAACCATAGTCTTTAATAAGCCTGGTTTTCACAATATCGATTTTTTCTTGGGTTTCTTTATCCGTTACAGATGTCACCAAGGAGGTCAGCTTAATGCTATCTTTTTGATCTTCAAAAAGTTTAAGCTCCAAAGCTTTGTGGAGTCTTTGATTTGTTTTGTAATCAAACTTTTTTCCATCCAGGGACAGGGCTCCGATGTAGTTCATGATTTCACGCCTGAAGTCTTCTTTTCTTGAATCTGGGATTTCTATTTTTTCTTCAATAGATCTCATCAAGCGCTCGTTGGGGTCTTCATACTGCCCAGTAAATGTATTTTTAACTTTTTCTTTTTGAGTATAAGCTTTTAAATTATCAATATAGTTGGAACAAAGTCTTGAGAGTGCAGACTCATCAGCTGAAATGGCTCTTTGCACCTCAGCCTTAATGATCTCCTCATACTCTTGTTTGACCACACCTAATAGACCTCTGTAGTCCTGTCGTTTTTCCTCAGACTCAATCAAGCTATGAGCTTTAAGGCCCGACTCTAATTCGTTAATCACCATGAATGGATTCACAGATCCACTATTGCTTTGTTGGGCTAAAATAATTGCATTAGAAATTTTATCTTGGATATATCTTGGCGAGACTCCAGACATACCTTCACGGTGAGCCTCCTTTCTAAGTTCTTTAATATTGTCTTCAGTATAATTTGGAAGAGATTTTCCATTATAAAGTTTCATTTTTTGCAGCCGATCTAAATTCGCTTTTTTTGGCTTTTCCAAACGAGAGAGTATCGCCCACATGGCCGCCACTTCAATTGTATGTGGCGCAAGTGAGATCCCCTGAAGTTTTTTATTATTAAAATCTCTTTTATAAACTGAGACTTCTTGCTCTAATTTTGTAATATAAGGTATATCCACTTTTACTGTTCTATCTCGCAGGGCTTCCATAAACTCATTATCTTCAAGTTTTCTGTACTCAGGCTCATTGGTATGGCCAATAATCACTTCATCAATATGTGTTTGTGCAAACTTTTTAGGTTTCACTCGGTGCTCTTGTGAGGCCCCTAATAGATCGTACAAAAAAGCCACATCTAACTTTAAGACCTCAACAAATTCGATTAAACCTCTGTTGGCAATATTAAATTCACCATCAAAGTTAAAGGCCCGCGGGTCCGAGTCGGATCCATACTGAGCAATCTTTCTGTAGTTGATATCTCCAGTAAGTTCCGTGCTATCTTGGTTCTTTTCATCTTTAGGCTGAAAAGTCCCAATACCGATACGATCGGCTTCACTTAAAATCAAACGCCTGACTTTTACGTGAGAAAACACTTTATTTAGCTCTCCCCCATAGACTTCCATGAGTTTAGAAAATATAAAACGACTAGGAGGGCAAAGCTCACCTTTAATTTTGACTCTAAAGTTTCCATCTTGGCCTTTATTGATTTGGGCTTCGACCTCAGGTCTTAAATTTTCAGGAAATAAGAGTAAGGGCTCTTCATGCATTGGACTTGGAAAAACCGGAACATCTTCTCCAAAAATTTCTGGAAACTGTTTTTCTGGATCAACCCAATCAAAAGTATATAAGGCTCCGTCAGGGTCTTTGGAGTAGTTTTCCACTCCTTTTTTAAGAAGGCGACACACCGTAGATTTAGCACTCCCAACAGGACCATGTAAAAGAATCACTCTTTTTTCCGTCCCGTATCCTAGTGCCGCGGCTTTAATGATGTTCATGAGCTTCATCATTGGAATGTCTAAACCAAAGACAGCGTCTTTGCCTCCACCGGTAGGATCATCAAAAAATTTGTAATGGATAATGTTCTTTTTTACGTCGACGTATTCTTCTGTGCCGGCTTTCATGACTAAATCATAAAGGCGTTGAAAGGCATTTCGGGTCACTCTGGGGTTTTGCTTCACGAGGTCTAAATACTCTTGAAAACTTCCCGTCCAATTTAAGTTCTTATACTCTTCATGGGTATTTACAGATTGTAAAATAGTTTCCAAATTAATATTATTTTTCTCGCTCATAGCACCTCCACCTGGTCTTTATATTATCCCGGGTGAGGCCTGATTTCTCAAGGCTTTGAAAGGTTTTCACACCAAAGTGACTCAAATCGATCTTGGCTCTAGCCTAAGGTCTATGCCGGGCGAATTAGTTTTTTCCGATTTCTGATGAAGTGATTTTTAATTAAATTTTATACGAGAGCCTGAAATGCTAGCCTTTGCCCATTTGAGACTGACTAAATTAGATTTAATAAAAAAATAATGATCAGAATTTGTGAACGACTAAATGTGTTCAGTGTAAAAGTGTTTCAAAAAGAAACACTTATTTTATGTAGTTAGTATAGCCTTCAGGAATTTGAGTTTTGTAATCAGCGTTTGTAGAAACCGTAGGCTTAAAGCTCTTAAGCTTCAGTGTCACCAATGATTTTTCATGGGCGATCTTGAGCTCTTGGTAAGGGTCACTCCCCTTTCTTATTACCTTTACCGGCGCTTGTTTGTGAGCACATACTTTTTCAAAAGTCTTTGTTTTTAAGACTAAGCATTCCCACTGAGGGGAAGTGAAATCTTCCCCATAAAATAGATCAAATAAATCTTGCCTCTCAATATCTATTCCAATCACATGGGAAATTAGTTTTTTATCGTAGGGACCTTGGTAAAACTTTTTGTCTAGGCTGTTCAAAATTGTGACATCATCTCCAGCCACTAATAATGTAGCTACTGTGACGAAACCAAAAGGGTCTGCGACTTCTACTTTCATATTCGTTTTAGATTTCAGTAAGACATTCACACGCCCAGGGTATGGAATGCCATTATTTTTAAACTTACCGGAGAAGCTTAAAATGTAAGATTGAGTTTCATCAGGAGAGTAATTATTTTGCTGACTCATACAAGATCCAAAGACAAAGATTAATGGAAGTATAATATATTTCATATTCAAAAGAATAAACCTATTTTGTTGATTTAACCAGCAATCGGGCACCGACTATCAGAAACATCCTTAATCATGAGTTTCAGCTGGAGTTCGCGAGCCTAAGCCTAGCTCATTTATAAAGCTGGGCTCTATGATGCGAATCTGATTGATATAGTCTTGGCTCACATCGTTTTTCTTAAGCATTTCAAAGTGAAGAGCCATTTGAAATTTTATGAATAAATTATGAGGCTCAAACAAGGACAGCTCTGACAGGTAAAACATGGCTTGGGTCAGATCTTCTTTATCCATATAAAAATTAAAAAGCTCTTTAATGGTTTCAACACTAGAGGGGTGTCGCCCGTAAAGGTTCAAAAGTTCGTCTTCTAGCTCATCTGCGTTTGTATCCGAGAGGACCTGTACAAAAAGCAAATGACAGCGAAGTTCCAAAGGGTTTAAATTTAAACACTCTTGCAGTTCGCTTTGGGCTTGGTGAGTTTTATTTATATTCAAATACAGCCGGGCCTTGTAATAGTGAGCGGCTTCATGAAATGATTTTTCTGCTAACTGCTCTAACCAGTTCAAAGCTGTTTTAAAATCTTTATTTTTTTCAGCTAAGGCCGCAAGGTAAACATAGGATTTAAGACACTCCTTTTGAGAGCATTCTTTGTCTTTTGAAATAATGGATTTAAAGCTAGCTATGGCCCTGGCCTCATCACCTATCCGGGCTTGCTCATCACCATATCTGTACAAAGATCTGATCGACTGAAAACTCACCAGTTCTAGTGATTTAGGCCCCAATGTTGGAGGTTTATGCTTAAACTGATTTTGCCAAAGCAGGCTTAGGGTTTGGGCCATTTTCTTTGTGCTTTGACTGGATCGACTCACATCAGTAGACAAAGGTCTTGAAGCACAATGAGTGAGAAAAAGAAAAATAATGATATAGATCCGCACATAAGACTCATCGGCACTGTGTCAAGATCTCTTCAAAATACCTTAATGGGGAGGCTAGAGTTTTACCAAAGTGTTGACTCACATAGACATAAGCCATATCTTTCCATTCACGACGACTATTTTAAACACTTAATGGGAGGAGGCTGCCTTGAATCAAAGCATGGAAGGAATCAACACAAGAGCCAAGATTGTAAAGCGCTACCAAAACCGAAAGCTTTATGACACCCAACAAAGCTGTTACGTCACACTCGACGATATCGCCAAAATGATCCGCGCCAATGAAGATGTCATCGTTATCGATAACAAAACCAAAAATGACATCACTGCAGCGACCCTAACTCAAATTATCTTTGAATCTGAAAAGAAATCCGCCCACTATGCTCCACTAGGAACCCTAAGAGAGATCATCCAGCATGATAATGGAAGCATCTCTGCTTTTTTAGCTAAGCTAGGCGCTTTTCCAATGGATCAGTACTTAAACCAAAAGCCACAAACTATTGATTTACCTCAGAGTGACAATAGCTCTTCTAAGCCTAGCTTCGAAGATATCAAGCAGACCTTAGAGAAAAGAGTGGCTCATGCAGCTACAAGCTACAATCATTTAGATTATAATTCTAAAGAGTTTATGAATGATCTTCCTGACCTGCCTAACCCAAACAAAAAGAAGCTCATTACCCCAGCTGAAGATGCTTAGAACTATTTGAGTTTTCTCACTGGAACATATGAGAAAATTTGGACTTTACTGAGATTAGCCAAATGATATTACCCAGCATTCCCCCTACTTTTAAAAAAAAAGAGCCGTAACCTTATCTCTTTTGAGATTCACGAACGCTGATTTCGCCGTTGGCGTCGACAATTACGTCCCAGCCATCAGCTTTTGCTTTTTTGACAAACTCAGACCAATCATCTGGTGAGGATGAGGAACTGGTGTGGGTTTCTGTTCTCAGATCAGATTCGATTCCTGTAGCGTGGGGTTCTAAGACATCTCCAGTATATGAATCCGAGTCGCTTAGAATATCCCCATCTTCTTGACCTGGTTTTAAACCTTCGACTTGGGCTTTGAGTTTTAAATTTTTATCTTTGAATTTTTGATATGACTTTTCAGCTGTGGAGAGCTTTAAATTTTTATTTATGGATTCATTTACTTTTTTGCGAAGACTCTTTATATCTTGTTTGGCACGAATCTCACTTTGAGGTTTTGGATTTGTATTTAGACCCTTTAAAAAATAGAGACCTGATAGTAAAAAAATCAATAAAATGAGGTATTTCACATTCTACCTATCGGTACTGGGCTATCTGAAGTTTAAAAAAAGAGCTGCCGCAATAATAATAAGTAAGACTAGAACATACGGAGCATTAGAGCGCTTTTTTTGTATTCTTTCTGAGGGATCAGGGGTCTTCACGCTTATCTTAGAAACAAGCCCCAAATACTCTTGAGCCACAAGCTGAGTCCCTAATATTTCACGGGCTATCTCACCATTTTTTATAAGATAAGTCTTCATTTCAGCTGTTTCAGAAGGAGACAGTTTTTTTTGTGAGTATAGATAAGACTTTTGAGAAAAAGCAAAAGCACTGGGATCTCGATCTGGTGGAGTAAGGACTCTTTTATTCATAATGCAAACTCTAAAAGTCTTTGAGTTCCCAATAAATGAAGGGCTTTTCCTAATCTACGATCTAAAGCTCCAGGACTCAGATTATAAATTTGGCTCACCAAATCCTTATTGAAATGCCCAACCAAGCAAAGACAAAGGGGATGGAGTAATTTTTCTGGGCAGTTTTTATAGAACTCTCTCCAAGAGGTCAGATCAAAACCTTTTGGAAATTGGATTTGTCCTGAAGTAAACTGAATTTGTTGATTTCGCTTTTGCACTTGGGTGAGCTTTTGTGCCATGGATTTAAGTATTTTAATTTCAATATCAGGATCCTCTAAGTTTTTAAACTCAGATAAGACCTCAAGACTCATGCGCCCCGCTAAAGAGTCATTTAAGACCAGAAAGAAAAAAGTCTTAAATATTTTTTCATAGTACAGATCAAACATTATTCAATCGTTAGTTTTAAAAACTCAGGCTCATCTAAAGTTCGACCGGATCCCATCACAACACAAGTCAGTGGGTCTTCTGCAATCGTGACAGGCAGACCTGTTCTTTCTCTTAAGAGAACATCCAAATTCGTAAGTAGAGCTCCACCACCCGTTAAGACAATTCCATTATCTACAATATCAGCAGCCAGCTCAGGAGGTGTTTTTTCAAGGGCAGTTCTTACAGCATCGACGACCTCAGATAATGGATCCATCAAAGCGTCGTTCACCTGAGAGGCTGTGATCTCCACAGTCTTAGGGGCTCCAGCGACTAAATCTCTTCCTTTAATTTCCATGGTCTTTTCATCATCTAAGGCGTAAGCACTTCCGATTTTGATCTTAATGTTTTCTGCGGTTCTTTCACCGATTAAAAGATTAAACTGACGCCTCACATAGTTTGCAATGGCCTCGTCAAACTTATCTCCAGCCACCTTAATAGATTTACAATAAACAATACCTCCGAGAGAAATAACAGCCACTCCTGTTGTCCCCCCACCAATATCCACAACCATACTTCCAGTAGGTTCTGTAATGGGAAGCCCAGCTCCTATCGCTGCAGCCATAGGCTCTTCAATTAAATGAACTGAGCGCGCCCCTGCAGATTGGGCCGACTCTTTAACGGCTCGTTTCTCAACTTCAGTGATTCCGTAAGGAACACAAATTACGATACGCGGTCTAATAATAGTCCGCTTTTGCCCCATAGATTTTGAAATAAAATATCGAAGCATGGCCGAAGTGACTTGGAAATCTGCAATCACTCCATCTTTAATAGGACGTTTAGCCACTATGCTTCCTGGAGTTCTGCCGAGCATATCCTTTGCCTCTTTGCCCACTCGGAGGACTTTAAGTGCCCCTCCCCTAGAATCTTGCTTCACAGCGACCACTGAGGGTTCATCTAAAATAATGCCTCGGCCTTTGGCATAAACTAATGTATTTGCCGTCCCAAGATCAATCGCAATGTCATTTGAGAAACTTTCAAAAAACTGGCTGAAAATACCCATTCGTACCCCTCAAAGAATTTATTTTGTCCACTGATATTATTTATGCCTAAGCCCCTAAAGGTCAAAGGGGGATGTCCAATCAGAGGATCTTATTCTTTAAACTGAGAGTATTTCTTTTTGTTCTTGAACTGCAGCCATTAGAGACTCAACCTCAGCTTGAAGCTGATTATCAGACCAACCCAATTTACTTTGAAAAAGACGCCCCATGTTTTCAATTGAGGCCTGATCACAGAGATGTTGTTGATCAAAAAGTGGGGTGCGACGTAAATAAAAATCTTTTAGACTCTTAACAGCTTCATATTCTATCGCAAATTGAGCTTCATACTCCCAAAGACCTTGGCCTTTAAACTCAGTGAGAATTGTGTGAGCCTCATCTCCTCGACGCTGGAAAAGCTGTTTTAAATCACTCTGACTTAAAACAGGGTGATCTGATGGAATTACTGAGTTATCAAACTCACCAAAGTGTGGAGTAAAAGTATCAGAAATCTTTTCTTTAGAGCTCAAACCCATATTTTTTAGAGCTTTTGAGACCGCTTCTTGGCACATCACCC
The DNA here is from genome assembly GCA_937936325.1 of uncultured Bdellovibrionales bacterium. Taxonomy (GTDB): domain Bacteria; phylum Bdellovibrionota; class Bdellovibrionia; order Bdellovibrionales; family UBA1609; genus CALGWV01. The sequence goes on from CALGWV010000033.1 coordinate 39,073, forward strand.
TATATGTAGTGTATTTTCCTCCCATAATCACAGTCACCTGGTTATTAAGATGGCTTTCAATCACATGGTTTCTGCTAATTTTACTTTCTGAAGAAGCCCCATCACTCACTAAGGGACGAACTCCCGCATAAGTAGACACCCAACTTGGTGAGCTCAAATCTATATCTGGAAAATAATCTTTTAAAACTTTTAAAATATAATCCACATCTGCAGCTTCACTTTTTACACTGTCTGGGGAGTCTGAAAAATGAGTGTCCGTGGTTCCCACTAAAATTCCTTCATTTCTGGGGATGACGAATAAAATTCTTTTTTGATTGTCAGCTCCCATCACTAAGGCTTTTTTCATTTGAAAAGCTTGAGTTTTAAAAAAAACATGAACTCCTTTTGTGGGCTTTAAGCGAGGCACCCAAGTGGAATCCAGCTGACTCATAAAAATATCTGTCCATGGGCCTAAAGCAGAAATCAAATGTTGAGTTTTAATTTTTTTAATTTCTGAACCTCTTTTGAGGGTCACCTCTAAGACGTCATTTTTTTGCTCCGCCTCTAAAACCTCAGTATAAGAAAATATATCTCCACCCAACTCATGAGAACGCCTGGCTAGATCCACCACAATACGGTCGTCCTCCATCATGGCATCAGAATACAAAAAGCCTCCCAAAGAGTTTCTTCGTTTAAGCTTAGGGAAGAACTGAAAAAGCTTAGAAACAGAAACCCTCTGATGAAAATGAGGAGCGCGAAACCCACAAAACAAGTCATATAGAAACAGCCCCGCCCTTAACTTAAAGGCGGAAACTCGGTCACCTTTGTATAGAGGGAGCACAAATTCAATGGGTTTCACCAAGTGTGGTATTTTTTTTAAAAGATAGGTTCGCTCTTTTAAGGCCTCAAATACGAGTTTGAATTCAAATTGCTCTAAATATCTCAAGCCACCGTGAACTAGTCGGCTGGATTTAGAACTGGTTCCTGAGGCAAAATCTGACTTTTCTACAAGGAGGGTTTTACAACCTGACCTTAGAGACTCAAAGGCACTTCCTGCTCCATTAATCCCACCACCCACAATACAAATATCGTAGATCTCTTGATCACAATTTTTAAATTTATCATCCTGAGATTTTTGGGAAAATGGAATTCTATTTTTTTGAGGCAACAACTTTAAACTTCCTCATTTAAATCATTTACGAAACCTACAAGATACTCTGAATGTAAGACTTTTTGAAAGTGCTTTTCCCTAGCAATTTTTTTCTGGGCTTCGAAAAGAAGTTTTTTCTGCTCTTTAGGACCATCCACCCACTCTATCCAGAGACTCTGAGTCTGACCATTTTTAAAAACAAAAGCCTGGGCTAAAGAGTAAGCCACAAGCTCATCATCATGAGCAAAAACGCCCAGACACCAACCGGTATTCACATAGAACTCCACAGACTCTTTTCTTTCTGGGTGATTCCACAACTCCATCTGTTGTTCAAAATCAAGATCTTTGTTTTTTTGTTCGAGGAATTTAAAAATAGATTCTAAGTCAGTGCCTCTAAGTACACGCATTTGAACATCCATACGAAGCCTTTAGTGTTTAAGTTTTTTTGGGCTTTAGATGTATCACGATCTTGTCACTTTGAGTATATTTATGACCAAATTGAGGGACTGTTTTTAAAACAGCCCCTTCACCAAAAAATTCAATAGGCTTACCGGTAGGTTTTAAAAATGAAATGGCCTGCCTTAAACTCAAGCCTTTTAACTTTGGCATCTGCCCGCCGTGCATGCGCTTCAGTTCTTTAGCCGCATCAAAGGAGCTTTTTATGGGCTTGCAGTTTTCACAAGCCGGAGTTCGAGCCTGAACATACAAAGGATTATGATAGGATTTCCTCATAAGGTACTGGGCCACTTTTGAAAAACTGGGTGCTGCCACCTGTGAAGCTAGAGTCTTTGTTTTTGGCTCATCGTAGGCTATATAAATCACATACTGTGGGCTATTGGCCGGCACTATCCCCACAAAAGAGCTGAGGTACTTATCTTTGTAGTACCCGCCTTCAATGAGGTTCACCTTATTGGCCGTTCCTGTTTTACCAGCAACGGGGAAGCCTAAGACCTGAGCTTTTACCCCTGTCCCCCCTTCTTCGGTCACATTCACCATCATCTCCAGAAGCAGAGAGGCTGATTTTTTTGAAATCACACGATGTACTTTTTGAGGTTGAGACTGATACACCACTTCATCTTTAATGTTTTTCACTTGCTTCAAAAAATAAGGTTCAAGAAGGACCCCTTCATTAGCAATGGCCTGATACGCCATGGTCGTTTGAAGAGCTGAGGCTGAGAACCCATGCCCAAATGAACTCGATGCTAAATCCCCATCCGTCCATGTTTTCTTCTTAAACAAACCCGCGCTGGCCCCAGGATAATCCACAGATGGTGTGAGTCCTATTCCAAATTTTTGATATAACTTTTTTAACCATTGCTCACCAAGTGTGAGCGCCACCCTTGAATGCACTGTGTTTGATGATATTTTCAAGGCTTTCATCAATGTCATACTTTCACACTCTAATTTTTTAGAATCTCTAATGACTCTTTTACCAATATAAATTCCTTTTTTCTCACAAGGCCACTCGCTCAATGGTTTATATGAACGCTCCAGAGCTCCAGCAACGGTAAGAACTTTAATGGTGCTCCCCTGCTCATAGGCATCAGTAATTGCAATGGTTTTTCTTTTAGATCCAGAAATTTCAAATGGAGTATTGGCATTAAATCCTGGGGCTTGGGCCATGGCTTTTATGGCTCCGGTTTTTACATCTACGACTACGCCCATAGCTTGTTTGGCTTCAAACTCCAAACGCCCTTGGTTTAAAATGTCTTCTAAAACAAACTGAACTTCACTATCTAAAGATAAATACAAATCCAAACCCTCTGGAGGTTCTGTCATGGGATCCATATCCATAATTAAAGGACGCCCACGGGCATCTCTCGAAACCCAAAGCTCCTTATCTTTTCCGGCCAGATAATTATTGTATTGGTACTCTAGACCTTCAAGCCCTTCACCATCTCGCCCCACAAATCCTAATAAAGGACTCGCTAATTTTTGTGAAGGATAAAATCTTTTGGGCTCTTTAATAAAGTGTATTCCTGGCAAACCCCAGCCTATTATTTTTTTCTTAAGCTGAGGGGAAATTTGCCTTTTTACCCAAACAAACCTTTTATTTTTTTTAGATACTTTTTTAAATAGATTTTTTTTATTTAAATTTAAAAGCTGAGCCAACTTGAGACTTGTTTTTGACTTATCTATTATAAACTTAGGGTCAACAAATAAGGAATAAGCCGGGAGACTAATGGCAAGCTCCTTTCCGTTTTCATCAAAAATAGAACCCCTGCGAGATTTCATTTTAATTTGAGTGGTATAAAGACTATCTGCCTTTTTATCTAACTTCAGGTTTTTTGAAAAAAGTATATTTACAGCTTTACCCATAAAAATAGGCAGTACTAAAATGTTTAAAACTAAAATTAATTTAAGACGTAAAGAAAGTGCTTTTTCTTTTGTTTCATCATCGGTCTTAAATCTAAATAATTTCATAACTTAATAAATAAAATTTATTTTTGGGCCGTCACATCTACATTTCGAATCTTAATCACTTGCCCCAACTCTGGCTCATTCAAAGACAAGCGATGTTGCGCCATCCAAGCCACAGAGCTGTTTCCAGTTTTCACCTCAAGCCTTGAGGCCATCATCCGGTGATGATCTTCAAGAGCTTGGTAGTTTTTTGAAAGCTTATAAACTGAGTATGAGTTTCTTCTCACTTCCATTTTAAAAATAGTGTGAATGAAAACTGCGCAAAACAAAAACAACAAACTTAAAATAGGTTTATAGGACCATTCAATGGATTTCATAGTATCACTTCCTTTTCGTAGGCTCTTAACTTGGCGCTTCGGGCTCTAGGGTTGTTTTTAATTTCCTCTTTTGAAGGATGAGTGACCTTGCGCTTAATGGCCTTTATAAATTCATGCTCTCTAAAGTAAAATTTAACCTTTCGGTCCTCAAGAGAGTGAAAGCTTATTATGACAAGCCTTCCTCCGGGCTTTAACCAAATGCTGAAGTTCTCAAGAGCTTGATCTAGTCCAGAAATTTCACGATTGACATACATACGAAGGGCCAAAAAGTATAGGGTGGCAGGGTGGCTGCCTTTCTTACGCCATCCCACTTTTTTTTCTATAAGTTCAGCCAATTCTGTTGTGGTCTTAAAGTCCTGCACTCGTCTTTGCTCTAAAATGGCATCCACGACTTTTTTTGGTCTTTGAATTTCGCCTAAAGTTTGAAAAATATCTACTAAATCCTTAGCATCAAACTCGTTAATCACCTTGGCTGCTGACAACTTTAGACTGGGATCCATCCTCATGTCCAAAGGTCCTTCTTTATAAAAACTAAAGCCACGATGGGCTTGATCTAGCTGAGGTGAGCTCACACCCAAATCCACTAAAATAAAATCAAAAGAGCTTTGTTCGAATTTGGCATCCTGAAAATTAGCTTTTACAAATTTAATTCGATCACCATACAAGGGTATGAATTTTTTTTCTCCATACTCTATGGCTTCCGGATCTTGATCCAAGGCAACAAGGGAGATCTCACTGGAATGACCTAATATTTGACTCGAATGTCCACCACGTCCAAACGTTGCATCCAAGCCTTTTACTTTTCCAGCTTCTAATACTGGGTCTAAGTAAAATAGCACCTCATCCAACAATACAGGGAGGTGAAGTGTGTTAGTCTCATTCAAAGAGTGATTCATAAATCCCTTCAAAGCTTTCTGTAAATTCGTTATAAACTTTATTCCAATTTTCTACAGACCAAATCTCAAATTTCTCTCCCATTCCAACAACAACAGCTTCAGCTCTTAAACCTAAATAGCTTTTTAAGTCTGGTGATAAACTCAATCGATTTTGTTTATCTCTTTCAACAGTCTGGGCACCCGCAATATAGAAACGGTAAAAAGCTTGATATTTAAGTCCTTTATTTTTAAGCCCTTTCCATTCTTTGAGTTTTTTCTGCCACAATGCTTCTGGAAACACATCCAAACAAGGTGTTTTTTTAAAACTACTATTTGTAATAACAAAGGATTGAAGGTCCCCACTAAATTTTGTAGGAAGCCTCAAACGCCCCTTATCATCCACTTTGACTGAAATTCTGCTGCTAAAATGAGTCATGTTTTCCACAATGTGGGATAATTTCCCACATTTTTCCACCTTTTACCACTTAACGGTTTTTTTTGACATATCTTTAATACTTTTTAACCTCAGTGCACCCCCCTTTATCTTGACCCCTCAAGCTTTGCTAGAGTGTGCCCATGAGCAATTTTTTCCCACCTAATAATCACGGCTGGATCGAGACCATTACTGGATGTATGTTTAGCGGTAAGACTGAGGAACTCATCCGGCAAGTTCGTCGAGCCCACCTTGCTAAAAAAAAGTTCAAGATCTATAAACCTGCTTTAGATCAAAGGTATGCCAAGGATCTGATTGTTTCCCATAGCCAGCAAAAGCTCACATCAACCACTGTTGAAAATCCTCAAGATATTTTAAAATGCTTAGACTCTCAGCCTGATCTGGTCGCTATAGACGAAGTCCAGTTTTTTTCAGAAGAAATCATCTCTGTTTGTGAAGTCTTGGCTTCTAGCGGTGTCAGAGTCATCGTTGCGGGTTTAGACACAGACTGGATGGGACGTCCTTTTCATCCTGTGCCACAACTTTTAGCTATTTCTGAGTTAGTTCACAAACTTTATGCAATATGTGGTGTTTGTGGCCAATTTGCCACGAGAACACAAAGGCTGGTATCTTCTAATAAAAATATTTTGCTAGGTTCTGGAGAAATCTACCAAGCTAGGTGCAGAGAGCACTTCGAACTCCAGCAACCGACTCATCAAAGTCTAGGGGAAATACACAATGCTCAGCCAGCAGAAGTTTAATTTATTGGAACTCATATCAGAAGAAAAAATTCAAAATAGAGTGGCGGAGTTAGCTCAAGAACTCACTACAAAATTTAAGGACGAAAAAGAACCCATCACAGTCATCTGTGTATTAAGCGGGTCATTCATCTTTTTTTCTGACCTTATTAGAAAATTAAAATTAGATGTGATTTGTGACTTTTATGGCTGCCAAAGCTATAGCCAAGGCCAAACAACTGGAGAGGTTAAAGTCAGTTTAGACTTAAACCATGCTGTCTCTAACAAACATGTCATATTAGTTGAAGACATTGTGGATACGGGCCTGACACTCAAATTTTTAACTGACAGCCTAAACCAAAGGGGCTGCAAGTCTCTCACAACTGTAAGCTTGTTAGACAAAAAGTCCTGCCGAAAAGTGGATATTAACGCAGACTTTGTAGGCTTTGATATTGGAACTGAATTTGTAGTGGGGTATGGCTTAGATTTTGATAATAACTTCCGCCACCTACCTTATGTGGCTGAGTTAGAAAGACTGGATTTCAATTAAATAAATTTGGAGTTCATGATTTTAAAGCTTAAATTAGTGTTCAGCCGCCTGATCCGAAATTCTTGAAACCTCAGCAACAATTTCGCTAATGTCATATGGAAAAATATAACAAGATTTAAATTTTCTTTTTTTTTGGCCACTAACCCAAGAAGTAAGCTCGCTATACTGAAGATAACAAATCATGACATCAGCTATATTCACAGCATACATCGTTAAATTTTTCCCAGTTAATCCCTTTTTCATATAATTCAGTTTAGGAATGCGCTTAAGCTTTTTCTTGTCTAAATTACTAATTGGAGTTGTAGTTCTGGTTCCATCTTTATCCACTCTAGTGATGGAATGACCGGTGCAACATTTTGTCGATACAAACTTTTCAAATCCCGCATCATTTAAACTATCAAAGAGTTTTTCTTTTGACTTATAAGGTGCCTTTGCTAAGTCATCAGCCTGAACTTGAATTGAAAATATGATTAATTTTAAAAAGAATAATAAGTTTAAGAATTTATACATAAATATCACTTCCTTAAAAGGTAAGAAGCAAAATTCAGCCCTTATTTTACAAGCCCAATAACACTGTGTTTCCAATTACTTATAAGAAAATTAATTATTTTTAAACGACATTTTGTGGAGTCTGCTCAATAAATACGACCATTTTTGTCACACCCTCTGGTTCTCTTCTGAAATTGGGGGGGGGAGGGGCAGGCCAGCACCCAATTCAAGGGCATAACTTACTTAATCATCGTGTTGCATTGGCTCTGGTTATGCAGTCTGGCACCGACGTGTCACTCTGCTGAAATTAATATTTATTATAAACTTGGGAGATTTTTCGATCTATTTCGTCTTGATCTCTATACTGGGTTTTTCCTGGACCGTTGGTCATCATGCAAAACGCGATATTGTTTCCTTTTTTGGTTCTGATAAATCCTGTTAAACTTCTGACGCCCGTGAGCATTCCTGTTTTTGCTCTCACGGCACCTTTGGGAAGATTTAGAAAACGTTTCTCTAAGGTTCCATCCAGACCTGACTTGGGCAAGCTTGTTAAAAACTCTGGCCCCCATAGGTGATTTTTAGCAGAACGAATTAAGATTTTCAAAACCTGATTACAACTCAATTTGTTCTTTGATGAAAGCCCCGATGCTGAGACAAAAGAACCCAAAGCATTCCCATTAGATTCATGGTGTTGCTTGATTTTCAAAACGCCTCTTTGATAATTTTTAAACGGAGCTGTATCTAAATGTAGGCTCAACATATCAGTAATGAAATTATTCGAGTATTTCATCATCTTAAAGACCATTTCCGAAACTGGTGGTGCCTCCATACTAAACCATTTTTTTGAAGACGAAGGAGCTTTTTGAATTTGAAAATTTCCAGAAACACTAATAGAAGCTTCAGCCAACAGGTTTACTAAATCAAAATAAAAGCGTTTTTCAGGATCATCTATTGATCTATACACTTCTTTAATAGGGCCGCCTGCCTGTATTTTACCAGACACTACAATATTTAGAGAGCTTGTTTCAGCTGTCGGTGCAAGAGTGACTGCGAGTTTGGACTTAGCGGCTGACACACTCATTTTTTTAGGGATCACTTTAAAGTATGGAGAGTCAGGGCGACTTTTTATCACTCTCTTTTTTTTATCTCTTGAAGCCCAAGCCCCAATGGCAACAGAGTTCCAATTATAAGATAGAGCTGAAATCGGAGCGGCATAGGCTCTTTGACTTTTTTTAGCCACAGCATCTGACCACTTAGAATCAAACAAAGTGTTGTCTATATAAATATTTTCAATTGATTGAATACCATAAAATTTGATTTCCGCGACCAAGGATCTCATGTTCTCCGTAGTAAATAGAGGGTCGCCTCCACCCACAATCCACAAGCCTTGATCAATTCTTCCATCGCTCAAACTCTCTGCACTTGAAACTTTCAGAACAGTTTCAATTTTTTTCTCAGACAATAATTCTAAGTACGCAGATGCTGAGATCACTTTGCTAATAGAGGCCGGGGTCATTAAGATATCTGGATTTAAGACTTCCAGGTTTTTATAAGATGATAGATCTTGAAAAACAAAAGATTTTTTCTTAGCTTCACAGGCCAAAGAGATGATAAAAAGCAAAAAACTGGCAGCAATTGTGAAATGAAATTTTAACATAGTAGATTTTTCCTTATAGGGTAGACAGCACGCCTTTGAAAACCTAGGCGTTAAAAACAAGTCCTAAATTCTATTGAATATGGGTTAGGTTTTTAGGGACTGTTGAAGATGGGCAATAACAAAAAAAAATTCAGTTCACGATAAAAAAGAATGCGTATAGGCCAAAACAAGTACCGGCTCAGTTTGGGGCGCACAGTTTATCTTCGCCTTTAGATTTTTTTTGCAGTGGACTTACCTATTTTCATCAGCCCCTCTATATTTCAACTCATTAATAATCTTCTCGCAAGTTATCGATGGCCCCATCTTAACAGTTGTTGCTCTGCCCTTCTTTAAACTAGACAATAGAGTCGTTTGAAGTTTCAATAAGCCTTGTGAAGTATATATATCTTTTATTTATTATTTTTGGACTCTTAGGATGTCAAAAATCCTCTAACTCTAATGTGATCACCATTGTCATGGACGCAGACCCTAAAAGTTTGAATCCAATAATCACGACAAGTAGTTTTGGCATGAAGCTGAGTGACTTACTTTATCAGGGTCTCAATAAAATTGGCCCCAATGGAGGCTACAAACTAGACTTAGCTCAAAAAATTAGTATTTCTAAATCTCGTTTGGAATTTAAAATTTCAACATCACACAATTTCTGGGATGGGTCGCCAGTCACTTGCTCGGATCTTTTATACTCTATTGAGAGTTTTCAAAAAAAACCTTCTCCCTTTAAAAATGCTTTCAAGGTGATTTCTAATGTAATTTGCACGAAAGATTCTCATCTTGTTTTAGGATTTGACATTTCAGTCAATATTGATAAGTTTTTAAGAACAGATCTCCCCGTCTTAAAGATTATAAAAAAAGACACTTACCTCAATGACTTTCAAGAGCCCTTGCCTCTAGGTACTGGTTCGTTTCAAGTTCAATCTCTTTCTCATCAAAAAATTATATTTAAAAGAAAAGACGGACTCCTATTTAATTTTGAAATATTAAAAGATCCATTCATGAGGTATGTCAAAACTTATAAAGGTGATATTGATATTGCAATTGGCTCACTTCCACTTAATAAAATTAAGTTTCTTAAAGAGCAAAAGCACCTTGATGTGATCACCTCCCCTAGCCTGAACACCACCTATCTATTGTTGAATCAAAAAAATTCTTGGCTTCAATCTAAAAAAAATCGACAGTATTTAAATCAGATCATCGACACAAAACTTTTGATCCAATATCATCTTTCAGGATATGCGATAAAGGCTCAGTCTTTTATGCCGCCCCTCTCAATATTCAGCCGAAGCTTTACACCACTTACTGAGATTAAAGAGGATATGGGCCAGATCCCCAGTCTTTCATTCAAAACATCTAATGCGAAATCGAGCCGAGAAAAAGGTCGACTTCTCAAAGATCAAATGAGATTAGCGGGAGTGCCCGTGCGCCTTCAAAGCTTTGAATGGGGAACTTATCTCAAAGATGTGAACAAAGGAAACTACGACCTGGCACTGTTAAAATGGGTTGGAGTTTTAGACCCAGATATTTACCGTATGGCTTATCACTCTGATGAAATTCCTCCAAAGGGCAGAAACAGAAGTTTTTATAACAATCCCACTTTAGACAAGCTCTTGGACAAAGGGCTAGCCACTTCAGAAAATGCCGAACGTAAGGAAATTTACAATCAGGTACAAAAATTAGTTTATGATGAAAGCATCAGCATCCCCTTGTGGCACGAAAGTCTCGTTACTGTAAAATCCAAACGAATTCTAAATTATGTTCCCGACTCTAGAGGGAGTTTCTTGCCCTTGAGAGACATTCAGCTCAGCTTACAAAAAGATTAAGTAAACCCAAGACTTCAGACCTGAGCTCAAACTTAAAACTCTTAAGTCGGTGTATCATAAAGAATATGAAAAAAACTCTTTGGATTGTTCTTCCTTTATTTTTAGTCCTAATTATAGATCAAATCACTAAAAATATGGCGTTAAATCAACTCTTAATGCAAAGTCACGAATTTAAATATTGGGGGCTCAAGCTTATTCGTAACCCTGGAATCATGTTTGGAACATGGGCGGATCTTCCCCCTATTTTAAGAGTGGTTTCATTAAGTACCCTTGGATCTTTTATCTTATTTATTTTTATCATCTGCCAACTACTATTAAGCAAAAATCTTTTCACCCTAAGGGTAGGAATGAGTCTTTTAGTTGGCGGAATTATGGGCAATGTGATTGATCGAATTTTATCTGGTTCTATTATTGATTTTGTTTATATTAAGATTGGGGGCTTTAGCTCACCCATTTTTAACCTTGCTGATGCATTCCAATGGGTTGGCTATGCTATTATTTGTTATTATCTTTTATTCAAATCTACTTTAATCTGGCCTGAAAATAACGCTAGAAAAAAAGTTTTGATCAATAAAAGTTACCAGCTCAGATACACTTCAATTATCTTAGTGTTTTCATTTTTATTTTCAATCATTTTAGGTGTCTATTCCTATACGTACCTCAAAGTTTTATCTACTCAAATGCTCTTAAAAGGTTTTCCTGAAGGACAAAAATATATTCTGCCCTTCATGAGTATATATGCCATAGTCAGTTTGTTTTTCTTTATCTTAGCGGTCTTCTTGGCTATTCATCTTTCACACAGATCTGCAGGGCCGGTACTCGCATTTGAGAACTATCTCAAACGCCTCAGCAAGGGTGAAGACTCTGAGTTTAAACTTAGAACTAATGATGAGTTTAAAGAATTGGAGGAGATTGCCAGAGAGCTTCGAATCAAGTTTAAAGAAGCTCACAGTGTTAACCATGAACAGTCGGGTCAGATACTTAAAGCTTTAGAACCAAAAAATAAGGCTAGCTAGCTAACAAGCCCCATACTATTAAGATACACCAGCATTCTTATAGGCTTGATTTACTCGCTTTTAAACAAGACAAGAAATTTAGGATGATTATGGGCTAAGCATCAATCCAAAACAAACCCGACCATTTTACATTGAGATCACTTTTCCTGGGTTTCACAGCGGTTTTTAGTACCTCTATACTCTCTGGATTAAGCTCCGACTTTATTGTTTCGATTTCAGACTTCATTTCTATTTCAAATTCAACAAGATCCTTTTCGTATTGCTCTAAAGACTCTTCAGCGTGGGCAATATCTGCTTTCTCTTTGTAAGCCGTTGAAGCTCTTTTTAAACTTCCACCAATCTTATTTCCTAAGCTGCCTCGGCGCTTGGAACCAAATAAGTTTAAAAGGTCAGCACCAATAGTAAAAATAGTGTTGTTTCTTTTTTCTGCGAATTGGACTTCTTCTTTTTCCAATTTAATTTGTGCTTTTCTGATTTTTTCAGTGAGTGAGTCTATTTTTTTCTCTGAAGTCTCCGTAAGTTTTTTAATTTTTTCATCTCTTAACTCTCTGAGCTGATGTGCCAAACGCCCTCGGAAAGCCTCTTCAGTTTCTCCCACTTCGGATAACATCTTGAGCTCATCACATTTAAAGAGTTCTAATTCATAATTTTTATAAACTGCTAGCTTAAAACTTTTTTCCAGATCTTTATGAAACTTTTCTTGTTGCCAATCTAAGGGGACTTCTAAATGGTCCCCACTTTGCTCATCTAAAACAATTGCATCAGGTTCAAGGAAAAGTGTTTCAGCTTCATCAAGATACGCTGAGACTTCTACCCACTCATCTAGATCCATACGTTTATCCACGAAATGAGCTTCGATAACTTGTGCTGGAAGGGCGCGCCACTCTCCACTGCCTGTAAGCTCAATATATTTTGTGGAAATGTCCTCTGAAAGCGTAGGCGTCTCTTTGGTTTCGGTTTCTTGAGATGAGACTTTTTTCGTCACTTTCTCTTCAATTTTAAAAGGCTCCATTAAACTCTTAATTTGAGGTGAAGCTAAAGGACCCGCTAGGTATGAAAGAGCCCACCTTGTGTGAAATATTTGTGGTTTGTCTTCATGAACATTATGAAGCAAGAAGACTCGTTTATCTAATGAAGAGAGTACATCTTTTAAGTTCACATCCGGGCTGACTTGCTTTAGTCCATCCAACAGCCTTTTTTTATCTCGCTCTGTTTGTAGTCTCCCTACAAACCAAGTCCCTGTATTAGAAAGACCTTTATAATCAAGGTCCACTGGATTCTGAGTGGCGAGCAAAATCCCAACCCCATGAGCACGAGCTTGTTTTAGCAACGTCAGCATAATGTTTTTAGAAGGAGGGTTCCCTGATGGAGGAAAAAATCCAAATATCTCATCCATATAAATTACGGCACGTAAGCTTGTCGTTCCTTTTTGTTTACGGGTCCAACCCAAAACTTCTGTCAATATTTGTGAAACAACAAATTGTCTTTCTGAGTCCTCCAGCTGGGATATATTGAAAATACTGACTTGAGGCTTACCGGATCCTCCAAACATGAATTTCTCAAAATCTGAAATGCTCTGCCCCGTGGTCCATTTTTTAAAAGAGGGTGAAGAGTAAAATGCGTTAAGTTTCATAGCCAAAGTGTTTCTTTGTTTGTCATTAAAGAAATCATCTAACAGCATCACACCCACTTCTTTAAATGGTGGGGATTGAACAGCTCTGATTAACTGAGCAAAATCTATATTTTTAGACTCAATCCAATAGTGATTCAGAATCTGAGTTAAAAAAGTATGGGTCGGTTGCCCAGCTTCTGTCTCTTTTGATTCAATAAGGCTTAATAAACTGCTCACTTGGGCTTCAAGCTTTTCATTCCAATGGGTTGAGTTTGGAGCTTCGCCCTTAGGGCTTGCCAGTGAACCTAAGAAAGAAACCGGAAGACCTGCATCGCCTCCAGGCGTATAAATCCTGTAATCAGCTTCGTTTTTGAGTTTGTGGATTCTCTCTGCGGATTGGTCCCAATCTACAATGCCTTTAGACCACAAGCTGGCTTTTTTTTCTGCAAGCTCATTGATATCTATTTTTTTTTGTTTAGCTTCGCTTTCATTGACCCAAGGCTTGAAACTTTTTGCGTCAAGATCCTCAAACTGTAAGAGCAAGTTCCCAAGATCTCCTTTGGGGTCAATAGCAATGACAGGAATACCATCTAAAACGGCTTCTTCTAATAAAGAGATGCAAAGGCCCGTTTTTCCACTCCCCGTCATACCCACGCATATTCCGTGGGTCATCAGGTCTTTAGATTCATAGAGTACTTTAGAATTTTGAATTTCTGACTTTTCTAAATCGTAGTCTTTGCCTAAATAGAATGACCCTAGGTTTTCGTAAGTTGAGTCCATAACAGCTCCTGATTTTAAATTATATTAAGAGAGTGATTTTCTTTTAAGATTTAATCTTACATTTATAAGAACAAAGCCATCTTAGGCCGAAGAACCTCTCATGGAACCTGCCTTGAGTATAAAATACCAAAGTACACAGTGCCGAGAGATTCAACGCTTTTTTATAAAGAAAAAGAATTATATTCTTAAATGAAGTCCACTATAAAGATGCAAATACCAGTAGTTTATTCTCGTATATAAATACAATCTGCACAAACTCAAAAGGGATTTGAATCAATGCCTAAGATTCAAATAAATAATTTTTAGAATTTTCTGAGTTGTTTTTCGCCAAGCTGAACCAAAACTCTTAGTGCTTCTAGCTCACAGCTTAAATTAAGATGA